>BQIX01000165.1 GCA_021604145.1 Nitrospirales bacterium | reverse complement strand
TCATGAACGTGGCCTGGGCATTGGCATTACCATTGGAGGAATCGGGATCGGCTCAGCACTCACGCCACCCGTCACCGCCTGGATAATGGTCAATTATGGATGGCAAACCGCATTTTATGCTGCTGGAGCGTTGGGAATTGGCATTGCGCTTCTCTGGTATTGGTATGCAACAGATCACCCACGGCAACATCGACATGTCAATGAAGGGGAGGCGCTTTTCATTGAAAATTCCACAATACAGGGACACTCCAAAACCCACCATTCAAGTCCCCCCCCAAACTCACCTCAAAGGCATGGCAAGGATGCACCACGATTCACGGGAAAGAAACCAAGGGTTCCATGGAGTGCCATTATTCGGACGCCCACTGTATGGTGGTTGGTGTTGAGCTATTCTTGTCTGGGCTATGTAGCCTATGTCTACATGTCATGGTTCTATCTTTACCTTGTAAATGTCCGTGGCTTTGATGTCTTACGCGGAGCGTTCTTTGCGTCAGCACCATTCCTGGCCATGGCGATGTTCTGCCCATGGGGAGGCTGGGTCACGGACAAAGTAACCCAGACTCGTGGACTCAACGTCGGACGAGCAAGTGTTGGAGCCACTGGAATGATCCTCGCCTCACTCTCAATCGTGATTGGCGCGAATAGTCAAACTCCATTTTGGGCCATTGGTATGCTATCACTTGGTGCCGGTTGGCTGTATTTCACGGTAGGCGCTTTTTGGGCAGCCACAACTGACCTTTCGAAAACACACGCGGGCACACTCTCTGGAATAATGAATACCGGGGCAAACCTCGGTGGCACACTCTCACCAACTCTCACACCTTGGCTGGCAGAAGAGTTTGGATGGGACACAGCACTAGGAGCCGCAGCCCTCTTGGCGCTCATAGGCGGGATATTATGGTTTTTAATTCGGCCTGAAGATGGGTTACGGCAAACATCAGAAATATAGCGTCACACATGGGAGAACACCGATTCTGCACCAAGACCTGCTACACTAGCGCCACGATGTCGAACAGCAGCCCCAAAACACGGATAACGAAAAGGACATGACAACGGTTCTATCGACTGGATATAGGCCTCAACTGGACAGCCTGCGCGCATTGGCTGCCTTTGGGGTATTCATGCAACATTTCCTGGATGAAGGAAACTTATTTCGCACAACAATTCCAATTGGTGATCTGGGAGTCCGCCTGTTTTTTGTCTTGAGCGGGTTTCTGATTACCGGTCTCCTACTCGATGGGAGAGAGCAAGTAGAAACCTTTCGCCGACCAAACCCAACACTGTTCAGACATTTTTATGTGCGGCGATTCTTGCGGCTCACCCCGATCTATTATCTTACTCTCCTTCTCCTATTCGTTTTCTCATCAACGAACAGTTCTCAACTAGGATGGTTCTTCGCCTATCTGCAGAACATTCATTTTGCCCTCAACAATGAGTTCACGATTGCCGATCACTTCTGGACGCTCGCTGTCGAAGAGCAATTTTACCTCTTTTGGCCATTTGTCATTCTGTTTGTCCCTAGAACCTATCTTTTCTCTGTTGTCTTAGTTGCCGTCATCATCGGACCGCTGTTTCGGCTTCTCTGCCTCACTATCGGACTCACGCATTTTCAAGGAAGCATGCTCATGCCAGCACATCTCGACACACTAGGCATTGGCGCACTCTTAACGATCCTGTCACGTCAGGTGGAAATCGATAAATTTCAGCTACAGCGAATCCTTCTCATCAGTTCCAGCACAGGTCTTCTGCTTTTGAGTAGCGTATTGATATCGAAAGTGCTTGATGCGCCATCATCCATTGAATTCGTTCTAGGGGAACTCGGAGCTGGATTATTGTTTGTCTGGATTATCGGCAAAGCCGCAGAAGGATTTATGGGACCAATAGGATTCGTACTCAATCAACCCACACTGATCTATCTCGGTCGCATTAGTTATGGAATGTATGTGATCCACCTATTTGTTCCTGACTTGCTCAACGGCATCGGCATGATGTCCCTACTGCCTCACATCGTCAATCATGATGAATGGATCCGTTTATTCCTGTTCAGCGGGGTTTCGATTCTACTTGCGATGGTATCATGGCATCTGCTTGAAAAACCCATCAATAACCTCAAACGCTATTATCCGATGTAAATCAATCCCTCTGAGGGAGAACCAGGGCCAACATTCCATGTCTATTCGGCCCTGCCAGAGATTCCCAACGACCGCAGCGAATGGCTCAACTGGACATGAATTGGATTCGCGACAGCACTTGTATAAACCCTCATCTATTAGCACATTTTAAAATTCCTTTTCTTAAGACGTCCTTTACCTTGATGAGCTACGCCATTACTTGATAGAGTCTTTTCCATTATGTCGGATACACCTAACTTTCAGTTCCAGAAAAAAAACCCAAAAGCGACTATCTACACCAAACTTGGGAACATTGAACTTCGCTTTTTCCCTGATGTCGCTCCACGGCACATCGAAAACTTCATCAATCTCATCAACGTCAAGTTCTACAATGGCACCACATTCCATCGTGTCATCCCCGGATTTTTGATACAGGGAGGCGACCCGTTAAGTAAAGACCCCAATCGAGCCCTACATGGCACGGGCGGTCCAGGATACAGCCTTCCTCCTGAAACGAGTGACTATCCTCATCGACGAGGTGCGCTTGCGATGGCCAAGATGCCACGAAATGAAGACCGGACTCGTGACATCAATGATAATGGCTCGCAGTTTTTTATTTGCGTGGAAGATTCTGGAAGTTTAGACCGGATGTACACCGTGTTTGGAAAAGTCATTCGAGGCATGGCCGTCGTCGATCAAATCGTCGCTGGCGCCACAGACGATCGAGACAATCCGCTTGAGCCCATTGAGATCACGATGACAGTGGAAGAATAAAAATCGTATCTTATTTGTTCGTTCCTCGTCGTTCATGGGAAAAGTCCTTCAGTTTTTTCACGAGCGACGTTTCACGAAATACCAGCAACGTTTTTTCAGAAAAACGTGATACTGGCATACGTCACCGTAGAGTTAAACTGATCGGTGATACCACGATCATACCGCAAGACTTCCCCCTTCTCCGCCTGAATCAATTTCATCAACAGAAAAATAGTCGAAAAACCCATGATGTGACGCGCATCGCCTTCTTCTAAGATAAATTGCGCAAACGCTTCGGGGGTCATCTCTTCAACTTTTTTCAGCATTTCTAAATCCGTTTGCATACAGCGATGAAATGAAAAATCTGTCGGAGGTTTATTGTCGCCATAACGCAACCCAATATGCGCCAGACTGGCGCTGCCAATCACGCATACCTCTTGACCCGTCGCCGCGATCGAACTTTTCAGCGACACTAAAAAGGCATCAATTTTTTCAAAGAGCGGTTTCAGCTCCGCATCGGCTAACGTGGATGGTGGAAACGAGCAAAGCACGGGCACGATTGTCACTGGCCGCTGACTTCCAATCGTGTGCTGCAAAAACGGCAATTGAAATTCGATACTATGCTCCTGTTCGTGCCGGATATCTTCTTCGAAAAACTGCGCCCCACCATTGGCACGAAAATGTTCAAGTATTGGTTTATTGACAGGCAAGACCCCTAACGGCGTTTCAAAATCCTTATCCGTCACGGCAATGCCATGCTCCAAATCAGTATGACAGGTTCCCAGCACGATAAAGACATCGGGCGTCACAGCCTCGCGCAATTCCTTATACCCCCAGGCATAGATAGGGCCAGCTTCCTTCGGTTCGTAATTCGGAACGACCATCGCCTTGATCTTCTCTCCTTGATGATCGGAAGGCTTTTTTTCCGGCCCTTCTTTCGAATCAAAAAAGCTATCCAATTGTTGCCGTAAGGCATCAGGGTCGGCCTCATAGCTCTTTCCCGCAAAGACAGCTTTTCTGACAGGCGTTTGCCGATAAGCCGCAATCGCGCTCACCTTCGCTTGCTCACATCGCTCTCCTTCAAGAAAAAGCTTATCCTCCAAATCTTCCACCAATCGGGTCAACTTGTCAGGCATCAGAAACTCACCATACTGCTTTAAATATTCAGCACCGACTTCTTCCAAAGAATGTTCACCATCAAAAAATTGAAACAAAAAAAAGAAGTTTAAGGGAATGACTAACTTTTCCTGGGAAAGTCGGGAAGGATCCCAGAGCAGGATATATTGTTCCTCCCCCTGTTTAAGGGGCGAATATTGTAAATTGCGCAACGATGGATAATTCTTGGGATTTTTTGTTGTACTCGTCATGATCTATCAAGGCTCCTTCTCTGATTCACCGTCAACCAACGCACAGATAAAAAAAGGACAACTGAAGATAAAGATTATACGAGGCCTACCAGCAGGGCAGCAACCAAGAAGTGGAAAAAGTTAAAAAGTACGAAAGCAGAAGAGCTCTTTCACTTAAACGTTATTATATCGATATAGGGGGACAATTACGTATGCAAATGACACCAGACCTGATGCCCTTGTTCGGCAGGACCAATTTGAATCAGCGGCGGTTCGGTCGTCTTACAGACATCCATCACTTCTGGACAACGGGTATGGAACCGACATCCGGACGGGGGATTCAGGGGAGAAGGCACATCGCCTTCCAACACAATCCGTTCAGCTCGTTGTGACGGATCCGGGACAGGATTGGCGGATAAGAGAGCTTGCGTATAGGGATGTTTGGGGTCACGAAACAAGGTTTCAGTTGGAGCGACTTCGGCTAATTTTCCAAGATACATCACAGAAATCCGATGAGCGAGATATTCCACAACATTCAAATCATGGGTGATAAATAAATAGGCGAGCTGAAACTCCTGCTGAAGATCTTTGAGTAAGTTAATAATCTGCGCCTGAATCGAGACATCTAATGCCGAAACGGCTTCATCACACACAATAAATCGTGGACGTAGAGCCAGGGCTCTCGCAATGCCGACTCGCTGTCGTTGTCCACCAGAGAACTCATGCGGATAGCGTGAGTGATGCTCGGGACGAAGACCAACGCGTATCAGCAGTTGGTCCACTTGATCTTGCAAATCTTTGCCTTTGGCTAAACCGTGAATTTTCAGAGGTTCTCCAACAATTGATCCAACGGTCATCCGTGGGTTCAATGAACTGTAGGGATCTTGGAAGATAATCTGCATATGTCGACGAGCATGTCTCATCTCTTTCGAATTGAGATGAAAAATATTTTTCCCTTCGAAAAACGCTTCTCCCGCTGTTGGTTCCATCAGGCGAAGAATCGTTCGTCCCACGGTCGTCTTTCCACACCCCGACTCACCTACTAACCCAAGAGTCTCGCTCCCTTGAATCATCAGACTGACATCATCGACGGCTTTCACCCATGCAGACGTCTTTGAAAATACTCCGCTTCGTACTGGAAAATACTTTTTCAGGCCGTTGACTTCAAGAAGCGGCTGGCCATTCAGGAATTCACGTTGACTGACTGTCATAACAGTTGTATTCCAGGTTTCGAATCAGAATTTTTCACTTTTATTTTTTCCTTGTTTCACTGAATGGCTCACGCATGCAGCCAACATGATGTCTCATGACCGGACTCGATTTGAATAAGCGGTGGTGGTTGCTCCGCGCAATGCTCTAAAACCTCCAAACATCTCGTGGAGAAATGACACCCCTTCGGATACTGCAAGGGGGAGGGAACCGTCCCTCGAATCGACTCAAGCCGCTTCCCACGCTCACCAGGTCGAGGAAGGGAGTTGAGTAGGGCCTTGGTATAGGGATGCGAAGGGTTTTTGAACAGTTGTGCGACACTCGCCCGTTCCGCAATCTTACTCGCATACATCACGATCACATTTTGAGAAAACTGTGCCACCACCCCTAAGTTATGCGTAATGAGGAGAATCGCCATTCCCATTTCCTCTTGAAGACTTTTCAGAAGATCCAAAATTTGTGCCTGTATCGTAACATCAAGGGCCGTCGTCGGCTCATCGGCAATTAACAAATCAGGTTTACAGGCTAAGGCCATGGCAATCATCACTCGCTGCTTCATGCCTCCCGACATTTCATGCGGGTATTGATCGATACGTCGTTCAGGCGAAGGAATGCGGACCTTATCAAGCAGCTTGAGCACTTCTTTTCGAATTTCACTCTCGGAAAGATCGGTGTGAATCTGTAACGTTTCTCCGATCTGATTTCCAATCGTAAAAACGGGATTCAGCGAAGTCATGGGTTCTTGGAAAATCATGCCGACGGACTTTCCACGAATCTTGCGCATCCCCTGCTCCGGCAAATCCAGGAGATTTTGTCCTTTAAAGAAGATTTTTCCACCGACGATGCGTCCCGGCCTATCGACCAACCGCATGATGGAAAAGGCTGTGACTGACTTGCCACATCCTGATTCTCCGACCAACGCAAGAGTTTCACCGGGCTGAATTGAAAAACTCACGTCTTCAACTGCCCGAATCTCTCCTTGATCGCTAAAGAATGAGGTTGAGAGATTGGTTAATTCGAGAAGTGGTTGAGACATAAGAATAACTAGCGACTTCGAAGTTTAGGATTCATCGCTTCACGGAGACCCTCTCCGACTAAATTAAACGCCAGTACGACGACAAAGATGGCAACCCCTGGAATAAAGAACAGCCACGGCGCATCAAAAATAAATCCTTTCCCGCCGGATAGAATGTTACCCCACGTCGCAAAGGGTGGCTGCACCCCAAAGCCTAAAAAACTGAGCGCTGATTCCGTCAAGATGGCTGTCGCCACGCCAATCGTCGCTGACACGAGGACAGGGGCAATGGCATTCGGAACCATGTGCCTAAAAATGATTCGTTTTTCCGGCAATCCCAGGGCATGAGCTGCTGTCACAAAATCCTGTTCGCGGAGTGAAAGAAACTCCGCGCGGACGAATCGGCAGGTTCCCATCCAACTGGTCAGCCCAATGACAATCATAATGTTGTAAATGCTCGGAGGAAGTAAGGCGACGACCGTCAAAATCAAAAAGAACGTCGGGAAACACAGCATGACATCGGTAAAGCGCATGATGAGCGTATCCACGGACATAAACCATAACTTGACCTGCCCGTAGTAACCGGCCAATCCTCCGAACAGAATACCGATAAATACGGAAATCCCTACCGCGATAAACCCAATCGAGAGCGAAACGAACGAGCCTTGCAGCATACGAGAGAACACATCACGCCCTAATTCATCGGTCCCGAAGACATACACCCCGAACACTGGTTGTTCTTGTAACGCCACAACTTCAGCCGAGGGAGGGGAAAACGGTGGCTGAAACTTATCGGGCAGCCGAACGACTTCGGCGTCAAACACTACGATCCACTCTGTCAAAACCTTTCCCGCGACTGCTGCAATGAGCAGGAACGCGAGAACGATCCCACCGGCGACGGCCATGCGGTCTTTCTTGAAAATTCGAACGAATTCTTCCCAGGGTGTTTCATGCGGAAGAAGCGGTTCGTCTTCTAACACGGTATCAGTGGGAAGTACCTGTTCAGTCATACAACAATCACTAACTCGCGAAAAACAGACTAGGGTGATTGAGTCACTGCAGTCGAATCCGCGGATCCACAACGGCGTATAAAATATCTGACAAGAGCGTTCCTGCAAGGGTCAACACGGCCGCAATGAAGTTGATGGTTAAAATGACCGGGAAATCTCTGGCAAGAATCGCTTCGTATCCAAGACGCCCTAACCCGGGCCACGCAAAAATCTGCTCA
>BQIX01000164.1 GCA_021604145.1 Nitrospirales bacterium | reverse complement strand
GATCTTACGTCTTCGCTATCCTTGTATTCGGTTATGGGAAAAAACGGTGAGTCGTCTCCGGTACCCATCTGCGTATCTCTGGCGTTTTCTATTATTTCGAACCACCATTATTGCCATTTCTGGCAGTACGGGGAAAACAACAACGAAGGAACTCTTGGCAGCCATTCTGTCCTCAAAATTCCTCACGGCCAAAACATCCGGGACGTGGAATGCGTATAGATTTGGAGGGGTGGCGGGAACGATTTTAAGTGTACGCCCTTGGCATCGCTTTGCGGTGATTGAAACAGGGATTGAGGCGCCCGGCGACATGAAGCATCTGGTTAAACTACTACGGCCTGATGTTGTAGTCATGCTCGGCGTAAAACTCTGTCATTCCAACACATTTAAGAACATTGAAAATATCGTCAAAGAAAAGTCAGAATTAGTTCGAACTTTGGGTGAGAAGAAGCGTGCCATTCTCAATGGAGATGATACGAATGTCTCGGCCATGCGTGCGTTGGGTTCTTTCGAGACCTGCCTGTTTGGAACGGGTGAAGAAGCCGAGTTTCGTGCATCTGATATAACTTCACAATGGCCAAAACGTCTTGAACTTCAGGTAGAGCACCGTGGTGAATTCCAGAAAGTTCATACCGCATTTATTGGGACTCATTGGGTGGATTCAATTCTTGCGGCGCTGGCAACCGGCGTTTCGTGTGGGGTTCCGTTAGCCGATGCCGTTCGAGCCATTGAATCAATTCAGCCATTTTGGGCGCGCATGCAGCCCGTGACCTTACCGAATGGCGCCACGATTATTCGAGATGAGTGGAATGGGTCAATCACGACCTTTCAGACAGCATTCTCTGCAATGGAACAGGCGATCGCAGAGCGAAAGTTTATCGTCGTCAGTGATTTTTCAGATTCAAGCTTAAGCCCTCGCGACCGTGTTCGTCGACTTGGCCGTCAGGCATCCCAAGTGGCAGATTGGGCAGTGTTCGTCGGAGAACGAAGTCACTATGGCAGCCGCGCTGCGCTAAAGGCCGGTATGGTGCCAGAACACGTTCATTCCTTTTTTACCATTGAAGAAGCTGCATCGTTTTTGAAGGATGAGTTAGGTCCGGGAGATCTTGTGTTGCTCAAGGGTAGGACGAGTGATCACCTTTCTCGGATTTTCCTCGCACAACTCGATCACGTCACCTGCACGCTAGATACCTGTCCACGTCAATACCTCTGTGACCGATGTACGCAATTGGGGTTTGAATGGGACTCGAAGTTCGATGGGTTCATGGCCCCTCCCCATATTCTAGTCTAACGAACGTTCACACCTCTATTTCCTATCGCTACAACGATTTCACGACTGCTCAGAAAGTCCTCAACTTTTTCAGAAAATAAGTCGATCACATAGTGTATGAACTCTTGATTGTTCCAAGGGGCACCTTCAAGAAATTTGTCTTCGATCGGATTGGGTCTTTCAGTTATTCCCCATTCGACCTCATTCTCTCTTCTTTGTTGACGATTCATGAATTGGACTTTTTATAAAGGGCACGAGGTTTTTCAAAACTATCAGGAGCAGTGGGACAACCTGAATGCAAACACTGATAACCATGTGTTACTTGATTCGAAGTTTTGGGGCGCACTCATCAAATACTTTTCAAATGAGAAGACTTTATTGGGTATTTCGAACAATCGAGAATACCCGGGAATGGTGTTGGTCGAAAATGTTGGGTTAGGAATGTGGAGTACGTTTCAACCGTCTCAGGCACCGATTGGGCCGATTCTTCTTGGAAATCCAAGAAATATCGAAGAGCAAATGAGAGGCATCCTGAAAAGTCTTCCAGGCTATGCGTTGGGCTTAGGTGTCACACAACAAGATCCTCACTTTGGTGTGTTTGATGCGGTTGAAACGCACGAGAGAGTCGAAGTGAAGAGCTATATGAAAACGGCACGAATCCCCATACACGGAGACTTTGAAACCTATTGGAATAAGAGAGCCAATGACCTCAGGGGCAATGTTCGAAAACGGTTGCGGCGTTTAGAACGAGAGGGACTGTGTCCATCGATCGATGTCCTGCAGGTTCCTGAAGACATGCGGCGTGGGATACAGGAATATGGGAGAATGGAAGCGTCCGGATGGAAAGGGCGGGAAGGTACGGCGGTGACGCCCGATAATCTTCAAGGGCAGTTTTATCAACATTTGCTCGAGCAAATGTGTCAAGCCAACGAAGGTGTGATCTACACGCTACGATTTAATGAAAAGCCAGTCGCTCAGAAAATCTGTCTTCGGCGAAATGGAATGATTGTCTTTTTAAAGATGGCCTATGATGAAACCTATCGGCATCTCTCGCCTGGGTATATTCTTCAATATGAAATTTTAAAACGATTGTTCAACGACAAAGAAATCGAATATGTGGAAACCTATGGTCGTGTGAACGAGGGATGGACAGATAAATGGACCAATGATTTTCGTATGATGTATCACATTAACTATTTTCGCCATATGAGCATTGTGCTTGCCAAAAATGTCTTTGGGGGCAAGCCTGAAGAAAGTCATGTTGGTGGATAACTGTTTTAGAGATAGAGTCGACCAGCGAGTATAACACCTCAGGTTCTTTCGTTTTTACGATAAGAAGGAGATTCGAATGAATGTTGCTGCGATCTTCGCACGCGCCAGACAGGCAAAGAGTCAGAGTGGAAAGGGTCTTCTCGCACAGGCGATGGAGATTGTTCGACTGCACCGGTCTCGTGGGAAGATTGGTCCTTCTGAGTACTTTGATTATGGATTATTTGATGATCAGCGGTTTGACGAGTCGGCAAAAGAAGAGTTTATTGGGTGGAATAGCGAATCGTTCATTAATAATACCTTTAATAAAGTTGAATGGGGCGGGCTGTCGCTCGATAAGATTGTGTTTTACACCTTTATGGAGGGAGCAGGAATTCCCTATCCGCGTATACAAGCGATTTTTGATCTGAACGGCCGGTTTATTAAAGGGATTCCGACATTTTCTTCTCAGGAAACGCTGGCTACGTATCTCAAAAATCAAGCCGCCTACCCCATTTTCGTCAAACCGAGTCATGGAAATTTTGGGCGTGGCGCTCATTACTTATCTAGCTATAGTCCGCAGAATGATTCGGTCGTATTCGCCAATGGGACACAGTCATCGATTTCTGCATTTATCGGGGGTCTCGAAACCAAATTATCCGGTGGACAAATTTTTCAGGATGTGTTCAAGCCTCACCCTGATCTGGTAAATCGGTGTGGCTCACGGTCTTCAACCCTGCGCGTAGTGGTGATTATGACAAAGTACGGCCCACAGCTTTGCCGTGCTGTCTGGAAAATTCCAACAGGCAGCAATATTATTGATAATTTCCAACATGGTCGCACTGGGAATTTGTTAGCGTCAGTTGATGTCACGACAGGCGATGTGTACAGAGTGATCGGCCAAGCCGCCGATGGAGAATTCACGCAGGTTTCGACTCATCCCGATACCGGTGCCGAACTGATGCCTCTCAGGATTCCTGATTGGGAAAACGTGGAGGATCTTTGTCTCACCGCCGCTCGACTTCTTCCAGGATTACGCTTGTTGCATTTCGATGTTGCGATTTCTGACCAGGGTCCACTTCTCTTAGAAGTGAACTTCCGAGGAAACTTAGACCTTCTCCAGCATGCTTCAGGAAAAGGGTTTTTATCGCCGGAAGTCAGCGCCGCTCTTGAGAATCACGAAGCGTTTCGTCAGGAAATTGCCTCGATTGTTCAACGGACGATGCGAGAGCAACAGGGATCATCCGGAGCATAAAAGGTCCTTCCCTTCCTGATTACGCATCAATCTTTTCCTGTGTTCTGTTTTCATTCCATACATCAATAGGCTCTCATTTCCTACCAGGTCCTATCAATCCCCTCATTCAAGCTCGCGTGTCTAGTGTATGACAGAAGTCTCCTAATGTTTAGATGACGGATGGATGTCGACCTAGTAGAATACTTTTTTACATTATATTGATCATTTTTTCACTCATTGAGTGTATAAACAGATGCTGCTTCAACAGGGTCAGTGAAAAACTTCAAGTTAAAAAATTTATCATTCCGATATTTCTATTTAAAAAAGGCAAATTCATGATAGTTGGATTACTCTGATGCCGCATGTTGAAACGCGAACGGAAATTATTGTCACTCCTGGTGAATCCACGAAGCGGCTTGATCATTTTCTTGCCAATCGAGATCCCTATTTCTCCCGAACTGCCCTTCAACGTCTTATCCTCGAGAGCCATATTACCGTTGATGGACACTCAGTCAAACCGAGTCATAAGATCAAGCCAGGGGATCGAATTGTTCTCACGGTTCCTCGTCCGGAACCGATAGCAATAGAGCCTGAGAATATTCCTGTCGACGTGATGTATGAGGATGAGTCGTTATTGATTATCAACAAGCCAGCAGGGCTTGTGGTTCATCCCGCCCCTGGACACTGGAGTGGGACGTTAGTCAATGCGCTCTTGCACCATATGGTGCAGCGTGAAGGAAACCTTTCAAATATTGGCGGAAAGGAACGTCCGGGGCTTGTCCATCGATTGGATAAAGACACGACCGGGATCATGGTGGTCGCTAAAAACGATCAAGCCCATCGATCCCTTGCGTCGCAGTTCAAGCAACATAGCATTACCCGAGTCTATGAAGCGGTTGTGTGGGGAAAACCTAAAGCCAACCAAGGCCGGATTGAATTAGCCATTGGCCGGGATACGAAAGATCGAAAGAAGTTTTCCGCTCGGACGACGCGACCGAAAGAATCGCTGACCATGTACCGGGTCCTTGAGCGGTATGGAAAATGTGCGAGTCACTTGGAATTGATTCCCGGCACGGGCCGAACCCATCAACTTCGTGTGCATCTCAATTCTTTGAACTGCCCGATTTTAGGTGATGCGACGTATGGAGGCAAAAGGGTGATGGCGGTGCAGGAGATTATGGTTCCCCGTGTAATGCTGCATGCAAAGGTGTTGGGTTTTGTTCATCCTACAACTCAAAAAGAATTGCTCTTGCAAGCCCCATTGCCTCTGGATATAGTTGGGGTGATGGACGGTCTGCGACACGTCACGTCTACGGCAGACCGTCGCTTGACAGACCGGATCGAGAAATAAAGATGTTCAAGTGACATAAGGGATTTGGGAAAAATGGAAAAACCTAAAGAACTGGAATCTTCGCAAGTTATCGATATTTTAGGGGAATTGGTGGCGGCTCTCGCCACGTTTTCGGCGAAAGTTCCGGCCCAGTCGTTTATGTCGATTCCTGGCGGAATCCGCCCAACCGAAGAAGCCGTGGAATCGTATGAAGATATCGTGTATCGATTCCGTGATCGAGCCGGAACCACGTTTAAGAGCCTGAGCCCGCTGTTCATTGATTCACTGGAAGCGTTTGAAACCGGAAAAGTCTTTAACGCAGTTCCTCCACTTCAGCAAGCAGTTGAGCAATTAGTCGAAATTCACAACGATAAGAAAATAGCCACGACCCAAGCCGGGCAACAACGGATCCAAGAGCTGTATCGCCGTCTCCATAAGCTGTTGCCGGAAGCCAACAAACCGGAGCTCGAACTCCCGCCTCCCACTTCCTATTAGTGATGTTTTCTTGCTGAACGGATACGCGTTCGGAATTTGGGATCCTTGTTATAAAACCAGCCGTTCCAACATCTTTAACACATTTGACAGGCCAATATCTTTTCGAAATCGTTCAAACGCTGGCACAACGAGTGCACCCAAGTCAGGATCATTGGGATCGAGTGCTTCTTGAACGGCATCGAGTTCTTTCTGACTAATTTGAATGCCTTCAGATCTGGCGAAGATGATAATGGCCAAACGCACCGTTTCATTATCCAAGAGTGTCTGAAGAGTTTGGGCGATTTGAAAGGGTGCAGCCTGTTGGAAAATAACCTTCACCGTGTTGTTTAAGATTACGGGTTGACGATCAAGCTTGCCATTATCCAGGAGGTCTTGTTTCACTAAGCGGACTCGGCTGGGCACCGTAATTAGGTCTCGTTTAATCGCAATGACGAGGCGAATCGGCAGTCTCGGAAGCGAACGGACATCTCGAACGACAGAAATGGGTAGGTTGGGAATAAGGTGAAGTGTGGCGGCCGTCGCATCGGCCACATCACCGAAGAATTGTCCTGTCAGAAGCAGGTCGATCACCTGTTGCGCATCTTTGGGCTTCAAGCCGGCCGGTAAGGGGACACGTTTTAGAGCGGCTCGAATGGCTTTCGAGTCGCCAATATCAAATGTTGAGAGCTTTTTACTTTTCCCACTGTCTTTGGTGCCTGTCCCTTTGGCTAAAAACATCATCAAAGCAGGAAAGTTCAAATCACGAATGAGCGGCAAAAGATCGGCAGCTTGTTCACGTGAAACTCGCCTCTCTCTGATGCGATCTTTCAAGCGAAGACGAAGTTCCGCAAACCCTTCATTCAGTAAATGATCAAACCCTTCAATTCGTCCAATCATTATTCCACCTCTTATGACAGTTCATGAGAAAAAATATAATTTAGCAGTCTACCCTAACTCACAATAAGGCTCAATTACATTTACGTGTGTTTTTGATGTGAATTTGGAGAAAGAGAACACAGTCCTAGCTGGGCAGTGACAAGCTACAAGCCGTTCGCGGTACGATGGAATTGCTGACATGCTTGCAAATGTGAGGAATCGTACTGGAGAGAGTGAATGAGGGAGCAGAGAATTCATGATGAATTTTATGATTCGCGAATCAGATTTATCCGAGAACGTTGTCAAATACTGTCTTGGATTTTTTTCAGATATTCAAACCCTGATCAAGGTTTTCTATTCTGATCTTTCCGGAGTCGTCTTTTCCAACTGCTGAAGATTGCTGCCCGCATTCTCAATTTCAGAGGCCATGCGCCTGACTACAATCTCACTGCTAAGATTGGTGGATACAAAGAAAATCCCTAAAATTCCAAAGACGACAAAGGCTGTTTTTTGCGGCAAGCGATGGACTTCAGTGGTGGCAACAATCATGAGATAGGTCCACCAGACAATGCCAATAATCGAGCCGAGATACGGAATCATACTCGCCACCACGGTGATCGGATACAAAGCCGCGGCATAAGCCATGCATCGATACGCTGCCTCAAATGATTCTTGTGAGCCAATAATTTTCCATACGGCAAACACAATGCCTGCACCGAGAAAACTTAGGACCAATGTCATGATGGGAATAAAAATAATTCCGCCAAACCCCACCGCCATCGCTTCGCCAACAGTCCCAAGTCCAAAGAGGGAAACGACCGCCATCCCTACCGCGGTCACCACGGCAATGACCAATACAAACGTAACCGGGTCGCCATATCCCCCAGCCTTCGGCATGCGGCGATAGAATCCTTTCGGGTTGGTGAGAATGGTATAGACATCTTGAAGAATGGCGGTCGCCAACGGTGGATTCTCTTGCGGGCTCGTCTCTGACATAAGAATATGTTCCTCTCGCGATAATTCGATAAATGGCGTACCTTACTCTGAGCTTTGACGGGGCGTCAATTTACCCAAGAAATATTACGAAGTGCGCGAAAGAAGAGAGCAAGTGTCATCGTGTGTGCCTGATCGGAAGAGAGAGTTGAGGATGTGGTCCTGTCTGTTGGTTGACGGGTTGGGTTGAGCGATGTATAAAGATAGCCTACGCGCCCGTAGCTCAATGGATAGAGCATCGGTCTTCGGAACCGAGGGTTGGGAGTTCGAGTCTCTCCGGGCGCGCCAT
>BQIX01000163.1 GCA_021604145.1 Nitrospirales bacterium | reverse complement strand
TCAAAAGTTTAATTTGTTAGTCGGCCGTGATTTGCAGCGCGACTATGGACAGAAACCTCAGACGGTCATTACGATGCCGTTACTCGAAGGGACGGATGGTGTTCGGAAAATGAGTAAGAGTTACGGCAACTACATTGCCCTGGAAGATAAGCCTGGAGACATGTACGGAAAGATTATGTCGATCAGTGATGCGCTGATGAGACGGTACTATGAATTGTTGACTACAGAAGATCTATCGGCTGTAGATGCACAACATCCGATGGAAGCGAAGAAAGCACTGGCTGAACGCCTAGTTTTTCAATATCATGGCGCAGCTGGATCTGAGCAAGCTAAAGTTGATTTTCAACAACGGTTTCAATCAAAAGATTTTCCTGATAAACCAGACGCACATGTCATACTCAAGTCTTCGGACTTTGCCAGTGCTGATCCCCCAAGTCTTGGTGTCGTAGATTTGCTTATGAAAACCGGTCTTCTTCCCAGTAAAGCCGAGGCTCGTCGTCTGATCGCACAAAATGCTGTTCAGCTTGATGGCAAGAAGCTAACCGATCCCAATGGCAGTGCAACATTTGAAGATGGCGAACAGTATCGTATGAAAATTGGCAAACGAAAGTTCGCTCTGGTGGAGTTTAAAAAGAAGTAACGTCAATATTCGTGTCTTACCTTCCTTACGTCTTCATTCTCGCTATCAGATGAAGGTTACAAGTGATGCGGGCCGCGCAAGAACTTCTTGTTCTTGCCACCTTATTCTCTTTCTTTTCCTTGACTAACTTTCACCACACGCATAGAATGAGACCACCTCTTAGAGAGCGGGCGTAGCTCAGTGGTAGAGTTCTTGCTTCCCAAGCAAGCTGTCGTGGGTTCAAATCCCATCGCCCGCTCCATTTTCTGCTCTCTTAATTCAGTCTATCTTCGTCATGATCGGATGGAGATGTATTTGCTGGCGTCCACTCTTCATATCGAAGAACTCCACCATTTGGTAAAGTTTCCCAGGGAGCTTTGTCACTGACAAAGATATGTATGCCCAATGTAATTTCGACATTACCTTCTGTACACCAGAGCGTGACGCCATGTATGTTCCCATTATTAAGCGTACCGCACAATGTCAAGCCACATAGGCGACAGAAGGGCAGTACCGCGCCATTGACCGATTCATAGGTCGCCAGTAGATCTTTACCGAAAGTCCATGGAAATTCTTCGGGAACGACTCACGCATAGGCTGATGCCTGTACGCTAAATGCCTTTCGACAACAATAGCGAATCCAAATACGTTCCCGTTGAACCATGGAGGCAGTAACGCGGTAATCAAACGCTTGAATAGGCGGAAGGTTATACCTGCTTGGATTTACTGGCAATGATTGACGTTGTATATCACGTATTGGATATCAAGATTGTACAAAATGGCGCTTTATCGTTTCGGTATAACTGAATCGGTTATAATAGGAAGTTTTAATTCTGTCTGTCAGATGGGGAGGAGTGAGGATGAGAAAAGTTGAGTGGATTTCGCAACGTTGTGATCCGGTAACTCTGTTGGCGCATCAACTGATGGAAGATCAGGTGAGTACCTGCAGTCCAGATGATATGGTGCTCACAGTAGGACATAAGCTGTATGATGGGAACATTGGCAGTTTGCCCGTGATTGATGGCAAACAATCTTTACTTGGAATTGTAACGGAGTATGATCTGCTGCAGGCGATTGAACAAGGCAAAGATCTCCGAAGTACGTCTGTTGCATCGATCATGACCAAAGAGGTGGTGACGGTGACAGAGCAGACGCCTTTCATGGAGGTCGTACAACTACTTCAACAGCATCATCTTGTTCGCGTACCTGTTGTGAGAGCGAACGCGTTAGTCGGAATCCTGGCACGCAGAGATGTTATTTTAGGGTATATTAAAGCCACTGATGTTGGGAGTGGTGGCTAGCGTTTGATTTCAGGATCATAATTTTTGAGAATTGAATAACTTTTCTGTTGATTTACTTTTGTTTGTCTGTCGATAGCGCCATCCCACAAGGCCGATAAGGCCAGTTCCCAATAAGCTAAGAGTTCCGGGTTCTGGAATTGGATTCATGGGGTCGACTGGTCTGCTTTCGAAGTTTGTGCCGGCAAATGTCATCATAGGTTGTAGGCTTTGGTCAAGGTTTTGAAAGAGAAGAAAGCCGCCTTCTTGTGTGTTTGACTCAAATACCTGTTGAAATGTGTTGGCGGTTAGGGCTGCACTTGTCAGTGTCGGAGAGGCTGAATTTGATGATTCGACTACGTATGAGAGCGTTTCTGTTTGAAAGGGACCAAGCACGGCATCAATCAGTGGAGTCTGTGTTACATTGTTACTGATAAGGGAGGCTTGTTCAAATCCTGGGCTATCAATAATGGTGACGGTGCCTCCTGAGAAGTTAGTCGAAAAACGATCGGACATGACGACGATATCATTGAGGGCTGAAGGGTACTGGCCGATCTCGGGATCCCCCGAAAAGACATCGATGGCTTGATTGGGATCGTAGGTGAAGGTCATTGTAATTGGATTGCCAACATTAAAAACGGAACGTAGAACTTCGTCGACAGTCGTCACGTTCGCCGTTAAGATGTTCTGGACTGGCACGGCTTCCACTTCTTGAATGCCAATACTCATTGCTACTGCGCATCCTGCCGTTAACACACAGGCCGTTTTTCTAATCTTTTCTTGAATCGACTTCTTTATTATCATACGTTCGGCTCCTTTATCTCCATGAAGAGAATGTGATGAATAATTGTCGCGTATTATCAAATAACATTCAGGGCAATGACAATAGAAAAATTCATCTTTTCAAATTTTCAATGAAGATGAGACTTGCTTCCAGATATTGAGTAAATGTGAAGGAATTCAGTCGTCTTCTTTTACATGATTCAACGATCGATGTTGATTGACGCACTCAGTAAACCCAATACGGTGAGACAAGCAAATAATACGAAATGCCTCAACTGAATTTTATCTGAATGGACTTTCTTCGAGATTTATTCGAGTGAGCCATGCCTAAAGTTTAATATTCGATACATACTGATGTGCCAAGGTTGATTCTATGCGAATAAAACAGCTGTTGAGTGAAAGCCTTCCTCTACCGTTACGTCAGTGGTTGTGGGAACGGAAAGTTGCAGGGGGAAATCGTCGAATTCAAGAGCTTGGGAGGCAACTCTCTACGCGAATTCACGATGCCGCTCAAAAAGATATGGCGATCGGGAAAGGGATCCAGACGAAAGCTGATTGGGAGAGTTTTCGTGATGTGAGATGTGAGGCTCTGCGTCATTCTTTGAATCTGAGTGAGAAACGTGTTGCCCCGCCTCGTGCTCTCGTGACAGGTACGTTGAATCACCATGCCTGTCACATCGAAAATATGGTTTTCCAAGGTTACATGGATATTCCGGTGACCGCGAACATGTATCGACCTGTCGGTATCATCTCAAGCACACCGGCAATCGTTTTGTGTCATAGTCATCACAATTCCAAATCGGAAGAAGAGTTGCAATGCATGGGAATGACATGGGCTAGCCAAGGATACACAGTCTTGCTCATGGATTTGCTTGGTCATGGAGAGCGACGTCAGCATCCTTTTGCCGGTCAAAAAGATTTTGCCGGAGCATTTCGTGTTGATCGGCAAGACTACTATTTTCGGTCTGTGCTTAATCTGCAATTACAGTTGGTCGGTGAAAGTTTAATGGGATGGATGGTGCAAGATGTGCGGCGTGGCATTGATTTGTTATGTGCTGATCCACATATTGACAGTGATCGAATTATTGTTGTCGGTGCCGTGGCGGGGGGAGGGGATCTTGCGGCCGTTGTTGGTGCAATCGATATGCGGGTCACGACCGTTGTTACCTTTAACTTTGGGCATCTTTCGATGGGAGATTGGGAATCAACAAGAAATCTCCCTGATACGGCTCGCTTGCGATTTTGGCCCTGGGTTATTTTGGCGTCATTGGCTCCGCGTCGTCTTATCTATGGACGGGAGTTTGCTTGGAACCATGGTGATGGTGCATGGAGCTATCTTGAAAAAGTCTATGCACTCTATGGACAGTCCGAGGCTCTTCGATCGGTCTCCGGTTCTGGCCATGTGTCGAGCAATAGTCCTCTTGATAGTCATTGCATCAATATTGGTCCTCTCCATCGCGCTCAGCTTTATCCTATTTTTCAAGATTGGTTTGGCATTCCTGTCCCAGAACATGAGGAGACTGCGTGTATTGAAAAAGACAAGCTCATATGTATGACCGAAGAGGCTCAAAGAGAATTTAACCCACGACGGGTCCATGAGGTCGCTCTACAACTATCTCGTCAATATCTCACTGTTGCACGTGCGGTACGAGCGGCTCAGGAGCCTGCGCTGTCGGCTCTTCAATTACAACAAGATCTTGTTCGAGTGCTCGGCCCAATGCAATCATTCACTTCCTATCGAGTTCACTCAATGTATCCAGGAGTCAGCCGATCTGAATATGTCAAATTGGAAGTTGAAAAAAACATCCTTGTACGTTTACAGATTCTGCGACCCTCACATACAGATGCTCCCCAATCGCCCGTTGTCATTGGCGTGGCTCAGGAAGGTAATCGACGATTAAAAAAGAGACGCCAATTGTTGATTCGACAGTTGCTCAAGCAAGGAATGGTGGTGTGTTTAACGGAATTGCGAGGAATCGGGGATGGCCGGCATGGTGAAATCTATCGAGGCAGAATCAGTCCGAGTGCCGGCATCGCCGCAACTAGCTTAATGCTTGGAGAAAGTTTACTCGTATCTCGACTTCGTGATCTACGAACAGTGATTGCGTATCTCACGCATCGAGATGAAATTGATGCCAATCGTGTCGGTATCTGGGGTGATGCGCTTGCCGTATCAAATTTCTCAGATGATGATCTTGCTGTTCCGTTCGACGCAGATTCATATCCGGAGCGTGGTGAACCGCTGGGAGGCGTTGTGTCACTTTTGGCCGCACTCTTCGAACCACAGATTCAAGCCGTGTATATCCAGGGAGGCCTTGCCTCGTATGAAACATTATTGAATACATCTTATGTCTATCAGCCTGGCGATTCGCTCATTCGAGGTCTTTTGACAGTTGCAGATATTCCTGACCTTGCTGCTGCACTAGCCCCTCGAGCACTTCGAATGGAGGGATTAGTAGATGGGAGCAACCGGCAACTTGACACACAGCAGATTGAAGCGATGTACCATCGAGTTCGATCAGCCTATGGACGAACAGATGAACGTGAAAGTCATTGTTCAATCAACATTGAGAAGACCTCTAGCCTTGAAATTTCAAGGTGGTTTGCGGCTTTGCTCTGTTCGTAAGATTGATTTTGGCGATTTTCATTCCGTAGATGCTAAAATTTATTAGACAATCAAGATAGCGTGGTACAATAAAAGGGCGAGGTGTCAGATATCTAACTCGCGACTACTGGGCAACTGTAACAAGTCAAAGCCCAAAGGAGGCCATAATGTCTCAAGAAGGATCTGTGCCATACCATATTCGAACAACCGAGACCCTGCTGAGGTTGTATGTGCTCCTCGCTCAATATCTTGATCGTTGTCGAACTGAAGATGGGAGTGCATCGCTATCTGAAGGCGAGTTTCAGAAGCATTTGACTGAGACAAAGCAGTCTGTGATAAATCTCCTGTCTACGAACAGAATCGTACCTGAAAAAATTGAACAAGAGTATGATCGAGTTATGAAAAGTGCAAAAAATTTAGTGAAAAACCCTGGGGATTCAGAACTCAAAGCTCAAGTAGATCAGGAACGGGAAGCACTGAGAATTAAGACTCTGGCACTCAGTGATCTCTTGGCCGTATTTCGTTCGGCATAAAACCGAATGCTAGAAGGTCACTTTATGTTACTAGGGAAATGATGGTGCCTTCCATCTGTGCGAAATGACATGTTGGCAAGGTCTGTGAATTGTCCGAAAGAGAGGTCACTAATGGTGAGCAAGAAAGATATTTGAATGACTCGTATCGGAAGGATTTTGTCTGCCTGTCTTTTTCACATTTCGGTGACAAGTTTCGTTCGAGTTTCTTCGTTCGCAGCATAGGGTGGTAAAGGCCTCGTCCAGATAAAAATTAACACTCCCGCCGCAATGCCAAGCAGCAAGGCTTTCAAGAGTGTCCCGACTGAAAGCATAAACAACGTGAAGGAAAAAAACAGCACCATTGTGACGGTCGCGGTAACTTTGGCTCGTTTGCTAATACTGCCATGCTGTTCCCAGTTTTGAATCATGGGACCAAGTGTAGGTTGATGGATGAGGCAGTGGTGGAGCTGAGGCGAACTTTTCGAAAAGCAATAGGCTGCGAGAATGATGAATGGGGTCGTTGGCAAAATGGGAAGGAAAATGCCGATGAATCCTAAGGCTAAGCTGATCCACCCAGCGAGTAACACCCCAAGTCGTAATGGGAAAGATTGAATGACCATAAACAATGGCTTTTCGCGATGTTCAGAAAATAGAGACTCTTTTCCTATGAATCTATCGGCGAATTGGCCAGGATTATTGAGCTTCAGGAAGTCGATTCGTGTGTTAGTTGGATTGGCTGGATTTTGGGTGTGCTGGAGCAGGAGCTATTTTCATTAATTGACTCAATACTCGATATATTGGAGGCAGTTGAATCTTTTCCCGGGAAGAGTGGGGAAATGGTGTTATCAGAAGAGGTTTGTGGTATTACTTACGTAAAAAATATGGCGGAGCACTGGACTGCATGAGCAAAATCCAGAAAGAGGATTGCCCGACGGTTGAAGAGGGCATATTTATAAGGCCTGAACAAAAATTATCTAAAACAGAGGAGGTTGTGGCCCACAGCGGAGTCCGATAAGATCAGGGTCCTCCCCTTCTACCACAGGTCGCGTTTCAGTTGCAGCCTGATCTTTGCGTTGCTCTCGACGCATGGCCTTCTCTTGACGTTTAAGTCGTTGCGCATGCTCGCGAAGTCGTTTTCCTTGAGTTTCTTTCTTAATTTTTCCCATTACATCGGCTAAAGAACTGAGCCTCTCTCCTCCCTATGGTTGGAGTGTTTGCTTCTTGGTCGTTCGACCATGTGATTTGCGATCGGTTTTGGCGCGAGTAGAGGCAGTAATTGCCTTTGGAGTCTCTTCATATTGTATCTCGTCAAATCCTTGGCCAATTTCTTGAGATGACATCATCAAGACTTGCTGCCGAATTTCGTCCATTGACCGAGACCGCTGTTCTTCTGAGGGGTCTGTCAGCCCCAATGTTTTCCAAGGGATGCTACGGTTATCCTTAATTCTGACTATTTTATGAGGACGTTTGTGAGCTGGCCAACCTTTAGTCATCTTCATCTTATCTCTCTCTCCTTCTTGACTGAAATGGGTACCTTACTGGCTATGAGCTTGCCTAAATTGACGTCGGAACGTTCGTACCCGTTATCTGAGACATAAACATGGTCTCAGAAGATCAAGCGATCCCCTCACACTTGCGTGCGCGACCAGAAAGTCGCATTAAATTGCATAACCGAAACGTTTGGTTTAAAGCATCACGTACTACGGGGCTCAAGTCGTAAAAGATGGGCTGTACCCCTCTTTTGGTACCTAGGAGTACTTTTTGTAGCAGTATCCGTAGCTCAAACCGTGCCTTAAGGTAACATTCTGATGCTGGTGAGTCAAATATAACCTTTATTGATAGGGCAGTGTGCGCCATACGAATGCCTTGAGGGTTATGGGAATTCGATTGTACCTCACTTGTTTTATGACTGAATTTAAAAGGAATTTCCTGTTTCCTTGAACCACGATCATC
>BQIX01000162.1 GCA_021604145.1 Nitrospirales bacterium | reverse complement strand
TTGCTTTGATCATATAGTTGAGTTCTCGTTCTTTCAACTTTTATCTTTCTTCATAGCATAGCGGCGAGGAGTTGAAATGGATTGTCGACGATGTGCTGGATTTATGCAAAAACAAATACTCATGGATCATCTGAATGAGTCGGGGGAAGTGTTTATTAAAGCTTGGCGATGTATCAATTGTGGAGAAGTTCTTGATCCCATGATCATGCAAAATAGAAAATGTATGCCAGAGCCGATTTACGATAGAGCCAGGATGAGAATTACAAAGGGTATTTCGGTGAGAGAAGTGAAGGTGAGTGTGTCTTCTTAATAAGACAGTAGAGATAAAACGGTTGTTGAGAATGACCAAATTGGTGCCGTCCAATTTGGTCATTCTCATGTGAGGAATGTCCTTATTATTCGTTATCTTCTCTCGATGACTTCTCGAAATTCCTTTTTTCTTCCTCCCATCCGCAACGGTTTGTTCATACACAAAGATCATGTCTTGCGTTCCCCTATACAGGCGTCAATAAATGGTCCTGGATGTAAGCTTGTGTCAGCAGTGAACATCTAGGCGTTGCGGGATCATTCCAGTTCAGCGGTTCTAGAGTCAGAAGTTATAGATTCCTTTCCTCTTAAAGCGTATCCAATTATTTTTCCTGCCGTTGGTTTTCATCCTACTCAATATTCGTAGTCTTCCCGCGAAATCAGGTGGAATATGACGGCTTTCCACCACGTTATTTCGTGGAAAATATTGAACTTTACGATATGGCGTTTCTTGAAAAGATAAATCATTTGTATCTCTATGGAAATATTTCATGCTGAGTGAATTTGTTTTTTGGCGCAAGGCATGCATGGAACTCACAGGTCATAAAGACTTGTTGCGAGAGGGTAAAGCAAATCGGAAATGTTCAACGATGTCCTTGGTGAAGAGCACGATCGTCTATGCCTATCTGTGCTGACAATGTCGTCATGAGAACTCTTGACTTACGATGCGACGTGAACATTGATAGCGCGTACATTTTTATTATGGGGAGGGTCAATCAATGCCTTGGTTTGAAGGGGTCCTGCGTACCTGGTGTGTGGGGTTAACACTTCTATTGGCGGGTGAAGGCTTATTGTTTATAGCTGGAGATGTGAGTGTTGCGGCTGATCATCAAGACACAGGAAGTCATGTTTCCAATGTCAAGCCAGTTTCAACGGCGACGAATGATTGGGTTGAGCAACTCAAAGGGCAAACAATTGTTGAGGATGCCATGGAGGGACGAGCCGATCGAGCGGCAAAAGTTGATCAACAACATCTACGGTTGATGAAGCAAATGAATCATCAAATGCAAACGGTTCGGAATGCGAGCAATGCAAATGGCTCGTATAACACGATGTCCATGCTGCATCAGTACGGAGCAGGCGGGCAGGATTATCTTCTTGCCTCCGATAACAAAGGGGAGCCTGTTTCAGCTCAGGCCGGTCGATGTCCGGACAGTGCGCCGGTCAGGGATTATGATATTTCAGCCATTAATGTTGAGATTACCTTGAATCAATGGCTGGATTATTATCCTGGGTATATGTATGTCCTCACCGAGAATATTGAAAAGGTTCGTCAAGAAGAAAAGTCCAATGCCGCGGCCCGGGACGAAGAAGGATTTCCAACGGGATCTGTGAGCAATGGATTGCAGAATGGATGGATTCAACCTTTAGTCATTCGCGCAAATCAAGGCGATTGCCTGAAGGTCAAGCTGCGGAATCAATTAGACTTTGGCGAAGAAGTCAGTTTTCATATTCATGGATCGAGCATGATCGTCTCGGATACGGGACAAGCAGCCACGACCACGAATCCCGATGGGGTGGCTGAAGAAGGAGAAGACATCGCTCTGGAATGGTATATCCACCCTGACACGCAAGAAGGAGGACGCCAGTTTCATAGTTACAGCAATGATCGGGAACTGACGGTCATGGGGTTGTTTGGTGCTTTGATTGTTGAACCAAAGGGATCGACATATCTTCCTGCAGTTAAGGAAGGTGAGGATGCTCATCTTCAAAGTGGATGGCAAGCAATGATCGATAATGCCAATGGTCCGGACTTTCGAGAATTTGTCGTCATCTATCATGAGGTGGGAGATGAAGCCTTTCGGCCCGTCAATAAACATGGCGATTTTCTTCCACAACGAGATCCGCTGACCGATGTTTACCGTCCAGGGGCGAGAGCCTTGAATTACCGAAGTGAACCATTCGGTATCAACTTTATGCATTTACAGCATGAATATTTTGGGTTTGAAGATGAATCGTTAGGCTACAGTTCCTATACGTTTGGCGATGCTCCGACGCCGATTCCACGAAGTTATTTAGGCGATCCGGCGAAATGGCGGCTCATCCATGGTGGGTCGGAAATCTTTCATTCTCACCATCCTCACGGTGGCTCGATACGTTGGGCTCGGAGTCCACGGGCGACCGATGAAATGCCATTGTGGCACAAAGCGAAGAATGGCCCAGTGAAGTATCCGGTCATTCGTACAAAGTCTGATCGTGTGGATACCGAAGTTATTGGTCCAGCCGAGGCCTTAGATTTGGAAACGGAATGCGGGTCCGGACTCTGTCAGCAGGGGGCTGGAGATTTTCTCTATCATTGTCACGTCGCTCATCATTATGTCGCAGGAATGTGGGGGTACTGGCGGGTCTATAACACGCTGCAAACGGCTGAAGTGCATACGGACGTTATGCCAAAGTTGGAAGAATTGCCGGACCGTCGCGGTCGTATGCGTCAAGCCGTACCATCTGACCAATTGGTAGGGGAAACACTTGATTGGTTTGGCAAAAAATTCAAGATTATCGAAAAAGGCAAGAGCGAGTGGAATGCCGATCCCGTCGTGGTGACCATCAAAGATTGGGTGTCAATGCAGTTGCCAACTCCCGGTCAACCCGGACACACGGATGATGAGCGGGGTCAGATTATGGCCTACGATGCATCGGTCTGGGATTGGAGCTGGGATGGAACGACGGCCTTAGCAGAAAAAGAAAGTACAATTCCAAACCCAAAATATAAATCCAAAACACCAGGAAAGCGGCGGGCGTTATTCTTTGATCCGATTACAGGAAAGTTAGCATGGCCGCATATGTCTCCTCATTTTGGGAAACGTGTGCCGTTTTCACCCGATCATAATCCTGCTCCGTGGCTGGAACCCATACGAAGAGATGGGAATGGTAATCCGTCCACGCAACCCGCTAAGCCTGGAGAAAATGGTCGATGGAGCCTCTGTCCGGACAATGCGCGACAAGCCTATTATAACGTGCATTTCATCGAAACACCGATAGAAATGACGGCGCAACAAGGTGATGAGGATGCCGTCATTGATCCCAAGGGGCTCATCTTTGTGGCTCATGAAGAAGAGGAGGCGATTCGTGCGAATAACGACCTGAAACTTCCACTGGTCTTTCGAGCGAATATTTATGATTGCTTAGATTATGTGTTAACGAGTGAATGGGAAGATGATGATTTTACAAATTTTCAATCATCAAAAATCAATACGCATTTTCATTTCGTGCAATTCGATACCCAGTCGTCCGACGGGGTCATAACGGGGATGTCGTACGAACAATCGGTGCGCCCTTTTACCATGTTAGAAAAGCCGTTAAAAAAGGGATTGCCCGTTCCTATGAATGCGGTCTTGCTTGAACCGGCGAAGAAGGGCGAGCAATCGATTCGCGTCTCCAATGCGACACAATATCACGAAAATACCCTGCTCTTGGTCGGGGCGGATAATGTGAAAGGAAACGAAATCCGACGAATTCAAAAGATTGAAGGTCAGTCCATCACGTTTTTTGAACCGCTGGAGCATGATCATCCTGAAAAGGATATCGTCACGGTTGAGTTTGTTCGACAACGGTTTTGGCTCGATGCTGACGTTGGGACCGTCTTTTGTCATGATCATGCGTTTGGGGCCACAACATGGCCGCATGGAGGATTTTGTTCGTTATTGGTTGAACCGGTGGGGGCCACGTATCATGACCCTAAAACTGGAAAGCCCATCAGAACTGGTCCCATCGCTGATATTCATACCACAGAACCCATTGGGTATGGAGTGAATAACAGTTTTCGCGAGTTAGCCGTTCAAATGCATGATACGGTGCCTCATTCGGTCAATATTGTCACGGCAGGCAATCCACCTGGACAACCGATCGAGGTGGCCTTGGAGGCTGGGAAAACAGTGTCCTTTCAAATGCCTGATGATCTTTATATGACCCCGATGCCGTTCCTCAATGGGGGGACACATACGACAGGTAGCGGGATTGACTTTAGAACTGAACCGATTGCGTTGCGATTGGCGGTCGATCCTGATCCGTCAAAAATTTTTAGTAGTGCAGTTCATGGAGATCCGAGTACTCCGCTCCTTCGGGCGTATACGGGAGACACGCTCGTCTTTCGGTTAGTGGAATCCTTAATGAATGAAACACATGTGTTTACGGTATCCGGACATTCATTTCTCAGCGAACGATATGCCGGTGATGCGAACAGAAAAAATTCCATTCACGTCGGCATTGCCGAACGGTATGACCTGGTCGTGCCTGAAGCCGGTGGTCCGAGAAGACAACCGGGAGATTTTATCTATTTTAATGGTCGTTCATCGAAACTCTCGGAAGGCTCTTGGGGGATTTTCCGTGTCTTCGATGAAAAACAAGATGACTTGAAGGCCTTACCGCGGGGATTAGGAGAACTGGAGGGACCCAAAGCGCCTTTACCAATTTGTCCAAAGGATGCTCCAAAGAAAGAGTTCAAGGTGTTAGCATTGGATCATCCGACGATGAATTTTAATGCCCAAGCACCTGAAACCATTGAAGTAGACTTTGAACGAACCATTGATCTTCAGAATCCGAACGGTAAAGTCTATGTCTTAGAAGACGAGGTCACCAAAGTGGCCGAAGGGATGCACCCAATGCCGTTAACCCTCAGGGCGAACATTGGGGACTGTATCATGGTTCATCTGACGAATAAGATGAAATCAAGTCGAGCCTCATTTTCGGCCTTTGCGTTAGCCTTTGATCCAAAAGATTCGTTGGGTGTGAACCTGGGAATGAATCCAGGCGACCAAACTGTCGGGCCTGGCGAGAGTCGAGTGTACACCTATTACGCCGATCCATCACATGGGGAAGTGGCTGCGCTCGTGTGGGATGGTGGCAATCTGATGATGAATCCAAGAGATGGATTGTTCGGTTCGATTATAATCGGACCCAAAGGTTCAATGTATCGAGATCCAAAAACGGGAGCAGACATCAGTCTCAAAAATAGTTGGACGGCTGATGTCCTGATTGATCGAAGTATCCCGGGTAATGAACATCGAGAGAATTATCGAGATGTGGCATTATTTTTTCAAGATGAAGATAACATTATAGGGACCAGCTTTATGCCCTATGTGCAAAATGTCGCAGGGATGACAGGTGTGAATTATCGTTCAGAGCCCTACCTGCATCGTGAGGAAGCTGGCTGTACACTGGGTCGAATGTTCCAACCCTGTGAAGCGGATAATCCTCAAGACCCTGTGACCCCGTTAATCGAAGCCCATGCTGGTGACCCGGTTCGGATTCATGTTTTTGGTGCCAGTAGCGAACAAAATGGGATGTTTAGCATTGAAAAGCATGAGTGGCCGATTGAGCCATTTATGCCAGGGGCAGACATGATTAGCGTGGTGGAATTTGGAGGGTCAGAACACATCGATGCCTTTATTCCTGCTGCTGGTGGTCCTTATGCATTATCTGGTGATTACATTTGGAATAATCAGCGGTTGCCTTACGCTCAGTCCGGCCAATGGGGGTATTTCCGTGTTTTACCGAATGGCGATCAGCGGATTCTTCCTTTGAAGGTGGGTGATACATCCAGCATGAAAGAAGCTCGGATGAATGAAGGGAAAAAGTCCACCGCTCTCATGCACCCGATGGAAATGAAATAAATTCAACGTGTTATTCGCAAGACTCAATGAGGCGAATTGATCTATGAACCTTCCCATGAATAAAGATGTGAAGTGATACAGAGGTGAAAGAGGGAGGTTCATAGTATGAAGGAACGGATCATGAAAAAACGGATACTGCAGATTATCGTCGGTGGGTGTGTCATGTTGGGGATGGCGATTCCTCAAGGGTGGTCTTATGAAGAAATGGTTGTGGAGCAAGGAGGGACGATTCAGGGAACGGTCATATTAAAAGGAGACGACCCGAAACCCATGGCCTTCAATTTAGTGACCATCCCTGATCCGGTGTATTGTGGACGAATCTCAACTGGGACGGGTTGGCGTATCGTTGAAGATTTTATTGTGAATCCCGACGGTCGGCTTAAAGATGTGGTGGTGATGCTGCAAGGGGTCAAAAAAGGAAAGTCTTTTACACTACCGAACGTTAAAATCGAAGCGAAAGATTGTGACTTCTACCCATTTGTGAATGTCTTACGTGACCAGGATGAAATTCATGTGATCAATATGGATCCTGTCCAGCACGACATTCAGGGGTATGAAACCGCCAGAGTTCGGGGTGCGAGAGTGCTATTTAACCGTCCCCTTCCGATGAATCCTTTCCACCAGGTCTTCGATCTTGTCAATCATCATAAACATTTACCTGGAAAGCCAATGATTGAAAACATTCATTTAACAAAAGGACGAAACATCTTTGTGATGCAATGCGGGTTTCATCCCTATATGTTTTCTTGGGGGGTCGTGATCGATAATCCTTACTATGCCATTACGAAAGAAGACGGACGGTTTGAAATTTCGAATATTCCTCCAGGTGAATATCTGCTCACGGCATGGCATGCGGGTATGAAAAAATTCATCAAGAAAACCATACGCGTGAAACCTAACGAAATCGTCCAACAGCATTTTGAGTACGAATCTCCCAAAGGACGAAGAAGTGTCCATGAGATGCATGAGAATCCGCATTTTGGGTTGGAAATGTTAGACGAAGGGGAAGAAATTCAGCCATCCTTGCGTCTTCAGCAAACTTCGTAACGAATTGAAGGTTCGTCATATTCAGTGCGAATGATTGCTGCTCAGCAGAGTTTCCCATTCAGCCATTATGCCGTAAACTGATGTTCTCGACAGATCAGTTGAATTTCTTGTCGACTTAATGGTTCCTGTGTTAATCCGCAGATGTAGCCTTCCCGATGTTGTTCGTTAAAGCGGCATGTATGGCAGGCTGCGAACGTCTTGCGTTTGTTGTTGTGCTGCATGCCACGTAAGGTCGCGCGGAGAACCTCTTTGAATTCACGGATCTTGATCGAACCGGACATCTTCAGTGCTGCGTCTAATCCTTTCGCGGGAATGGATTGCGCAATCAGCTTCTTCCCTTTCGTGGTTATCGTGAGGTGTACAATCCGCTTATCCTGCTGATCTTGCTGCTTACGCAATAAGCCCTTCTGCTCTAAGACCTTGAGTGATTGCGAGACCGTTCCCTTCGTCAACCCTAAATACTCTGTGACTGCTTGCGGCGTGTCTGAATAGCGATTGCATTGCGTGAGGTACGTCAAGGCCTCGATTTGCACGGGCTGCAATCCGAATTGTAAGCCAAACGTCCTCACCTCCATCCGGAGAAGGTTACACAATCGCTCTAAAAGATCATGGACTTCCGTTACGCTCATGAGTCAATTGTATCGCTTCGATACGTATTTGACAATTGGAAAGTATTCTGTGATACTCCATTTAGTATCGAGTCAATACTAAACATATACTTTCAATTACAAAGGAGTGTCGCAATGAAAAAAGCTATTTTCTATCATGCAGGATGTCCAGTATGTGTCGAGGCTGAAGGAATGGTCGCCCAAGCAATTGACCGCAAGCAATATGAGCTTGAGATTGTCCATTTTGCC
>BQIX01000161.1 GCA_021604145.1 Nitrospirales bacterium | reverse complement strand
AAGCTGGAAGCGAAAGAAATCAACGCGTTAAAAGAATTGTTATTTTTGTTGCCAGATATTTCTGGAGAAGAATGGATGAGGTTGGAGTTGTACATGGAATCTCCCGTCAGTGAGGATGAGCGGCAAGAATTGTTGACGCGTGTATTAAATGGAATTACGACGAACGATGATAAGGCATTGGCGCTTTCGACATTAGAAAAATTGGTGCATGTCGATGGGGAGAAGAAGGAAGCCGAAGCGGAGGTGGTTGACACGTTGCGCCAAGACATTGACTCAAAGAGTACGGGGCTTCTGGCACATATCGGGAATCCACTTCGTCGCGCAATCAGTTCGAGGACTCGTCATTATGGAGGTGACGTCGGACGAGAAAGTCGAATCGATGACTATATAAAAAACACAGTATATTACCAACTTGAATCAGAAATGAAAGCGCGGGGCATCACGCTCTCGTTGCCAGACGAAGAAATTCGGAAAGTCTGTTTGGCTGCTGGCATTATGGCGAGAGTGGCTTGGGTTGATAAGGCTTTCTGTGAACAGGAGCAACATTCTATTAGCCGAGCCTTAGCCGTCGGCTGGCAGCTTCCGGAAGACGAGGCGCAATTGATCATGGAAATTAGTCATCAGCGCATCATGAAAGGGCTGGATTTTGTGCAGTTGACGAAAGGGTTTTGTGCGCGAACAACAGTTGCAGAACGTCGAGCCTTTCTCAAGGGGCTGTTTGCGATTGCCAATGCCGCCGGGAAAACGTCGAGTGAGGAAATCGAAGAAATTCGTGCGATTTCTAAAGGGCTGGAACTTGGCCATCAAGAATTTATCGATGCCAAGCTCACTATCTCTCGTGAAGATCGAAGCGGGCTTTAATGGTTACGGGTTTTCTCGACCACCTTCTAGTCGATCAATCACGGCTGCGCCGACGGCGTCGCTCCAGACGTTCACTGTGGTTCGACATCGATCCAGAAACCAGTCAATGACTAAGATGAGCGAAACCCCTTCGATTGGGAGATCAACTGCTTTCAACACGATGACCATGGTGACCAACCCGGCCTCAGGAATGCCTGCCGCGCCAATAGCGGAAAGCGTGGCTGTGAGCAGCACGATAATGGTTTCTCCTAACCCCAATTCAATCCCATAGCTTTGTGCGATAAAGACGGCGGCTACGGCTTCATACAAGGCTGTGCCGTTCATATTAATGGTGGCGCCAAGCGGGATCACGAAGCTGACCGTTCGTCGCGAGATATGGCCTTTTTCAATGAGGCTGTCAATCGTTAAGGGCATCGTCGCCGAACTAGAACTCGTAGAAAACGCCGTCATCAGCGGGGCACTCATGACCTTGGCGAATGCCGGTATTGATTGTTTTCCTAGAAACCGAAGCACAATGGGTAGTACGATCAAGCCATGAAGAAGGAGTGCAAGAATCACGGTTCCAGCATAGGCTCCCAAGCTTTGAAGTTGCGGCCAAAACCCTGCAAAGCCCCCTGCTTCTCCAAGCCTGCCAGCAATGAGTGCGCCAATTCCAATTGGTGCGACCCACATCAAAAGGTGCACGATACCCATAATGGCTTCGTTGATGCCCTCAAATAATCGAATGACAATCGTGCCTTTTTCCCCGATGGTGGTCAGAATTCCTCCAAACATTAATGAAAATACAATGAGCGGAAGCACTTCCGTATTGGCCATCGCGGCAAACAAATTATGGGGAACCATGCTGGTCAGAATGGTCTTCAATAACGCTCCGAGCGTCGTAGGCTTATCTTCCATGCGTTGAGAGACTTCCTGAGCCGATTCGTTTGATGGTTCGAGAGCTTGATTCTCAAGCGGTACGCCAGGATGGATGGCAAGTACTAAGATGAGTCCAATGGCGACAGCAATGCCCGTTGTTGTCATAAAAAACAGAATAGTTCGTCCCCCTAATTGCCCCAGTTGTCTCACATCACCCAGGCTACTGACACCAACAATCATTGAACTCATGACCAGAGGGACAACCATGACAAAGAGGGCACGAAGAAACAGTTCTCCCAGAAAAGAGACTGCTCGTCCGGCTTCTGGAATGAGTCCTCCAAGAAAGATTCCGCTTAGGATTCCGAGAATGATCAGCACAAGGAGTCGGTTCGAGGAATTAGAAGCCATAAATTTTTGAAGAACTTACAATGGGGGTGTTCTCAGTGCGATGAGAATAGAGAAACATGACGCCCTTAAATATGTTGTGAGAGCTGCTGAGTGTTTGTTGGAGCCCTGGAGGGAAGGCGAATCCATCTTTGCTCAGGACTTAGGATTGAAAACTTTCCATGGGTGGGCAGGTGCAGACGAGATTCCGATCGCCATACACATTATCAATTCTTGAAACCGCAGGCCAAAATTTCCTGGTTCGAAGCCAGGGGAGGGGAAACGCGGCCTGTTCTCGTGAGTAGGGATGATCCCATTCTGAAGAGGCGATTTGCTCAATTGTATGGGGAGCATGCTTCAAGAGATTGTTGTCTCGAGGAAGGTGGCCCTCTTCAATCTCCGCGATTTCCTCTCTGATGGTCATGAGGGCTTCACAGTAACGATCTAATTCAGCTTTTGTTTCACTTTCTGTCGGTTCAACCATCATGGTTCCAGGAACGGGCCAGGAAATTGTTGGTGCATGAAATCCGAAATCCATGAGACGCTTAGCAATGTCTTCGACTTCTATGTCGGCACTTTTTTTGAACGGTCGTAAATCCAGAATAAATTCGTGTGCTGATAACCCATTTTTCCCTGTATACAGCACGTTGTAGTGCTTTTCCAGACGTTTGGCCATGTAGTTGGCATTCAAAATAGCTATTTGAGTGGCCTTGGTCAGACCGTCTGCACCCATGAGTGCAATGAAGGCCCAGGAGATTGGCAGGATGCTTGGGCTGCCGTATGGCGCAGCGGCGATGGGACCTATAGCCTGATCTCCGCTGGGGTTATGAATGGGATGTCCTGGAAGAAACGGAGCCAGATGGGTGGCTACGCCAATCGGACCCATGCCGGGGCCGCCGCCGCCGTGGGGGATACAGAAGGTTTTGTGCAAATTCAGATGACACACATCAGCCCCAATATCTCCAGGCCGGCAAAGTCCGACCATCGCGTTCATGTTGGCTCCGTCCATGTACACGAGTCCTCCATGATCATGCACGACCTGACAGACTTTGCGAATGGTTTCTTCAAACACGCCATGCGTTGACGGATAGGTGACCATTAAGGCTGACAGGGTGGATTTGTGTTGCTCGGATTTGGCTTTGAGGTCAGCAAGGTCGATATTCCCCTGTTGATCACAGGCTACGGGGACGACCTTCAGACCAGCAATAACGGCACTGGCCGGATTCGTGCCATGGGCGGAAACTGGGATCAGGCAGACGTTTCTATTCGTCTCCCCGCGATGTTCGTGGTAGGCCTGAATAACCATGAGGCCGGCGTATTCACCTTGAGAACCCGCATTGGGTTGAAGCGAGACCGAAGCAAATCCGGAAATCTCCGCTAACCATTGTTCAAGCTGTTGAAAGACTATTTCATAGCCCCGCGTTTGATCTCGTGGCGCAAATGGATGAATTCTTCCAAACTCAGGCCAGGTGACGGGAATCATCTCTGCTGTCGCATTCAATTTCATCGTGCAGGACCCTAGCGGAATCATAGAGTGCACCAGTGAGAGGTCTCGATTCTGAAGATGATACATATAGCGAAGGAGTTCATGCTCAGCGTGGTATTGATTAAATACCTCATGTGTGAGAAATGATGTCGTCCGTGCATGAGGAGCCGGGATGGCAGGGTCGATATTTTGCACAAGGTCATCCAGTGTAAATGGAAGATGTTCAGTTTTCGAAAAGACTTGAAAGAGACGTTGGACTTCGGCAGGAGTCGTGGGTTCATCGAGCGACAGCCCATAGGTGCCTTCCGCAAACGTCCGAAGATTGATTTTCTGTTTCCGGCAATTTTCTAAAATTTCTTTGTGAGACAGTTCTGGCGACTTGATGTGAAGCGTGTCAAAACATAATTCGTTCTCCACCTGACATCCAAGCTTTCGAAGGCCCTCTGCCACGCAGAGTGTGAGAACGCGAATGCGTTGAGCCATCTGTCTTAGGCCTGCTGGGCCATGATAGACCGCATACATGCTTGCGACATTGGCGAGGAGCGCTTGGGCTGTGCAAATATTGCTCGTGGCCCGGTCGCGTCGAATATGCTGTTCACGCGTCTGAAGTGCGAGGCGATAGGCCACTTGTCCATGGGCATCCCGTGAGACGCCAACCATACGACCGGGCATCTGTCTTTTGTATTCTTCTTTGGTTGAGAGGAAAGCGGCATGGGGTCCGCCGAATCCAAGGGGAACGCCAAATCGCTGGCTTGATCCTACAGCAATATCTGCCCCGAATTCTCCTGGTGATCGTAGGAGTGTGAGGGCAAGAAGGTCGGTAGCAGCCACGACAAGCGCGCCTGCCTCATGCGCTTGCTTGGTGAGAGATTGATAATCTCGAACAAACCCATTCGTGGTCGGGTAATGCAGAAGAATTCCAAAATATTGTGTTTTCTGCCACTGAATATGCTCAGGATCTCCAATATGGACGGTGATACCAAGAGGTTTGGCTCGTGTTTCAATCACGGCAATCGTTTGCGGGTGGCAATCTTCAGCGACGAAAAACATCGTGTGGTCTGATTTGCCAATCGCTCGGCACATGGTCATGGCTTCTGCAGCAGCGGTTGCTTCATCCAATAATGAGGCATTTGCCAAGGGTAACCCTGTGAGATCAGTCACCATCGTCTGAAAGTTCAAGAGGGCTTCCAGTCTGCCTTGTGAAATTTCAGCCTGATAAGGGGTGTATTGCGTATACCACGCGGGATTTTCAAGGATATTCCTGAGAATCACGGGAGGCGTAATGCAGTCATAATAGCCCATGCCGATGAATGATCGATTGACGAGGTTTTGGCTAGCAACATGACGCAATTCTTCAAGGACTTCTTGTTCGCTGCGATGGGTATGGAGTGCAAGAGGTTGTTTCAGCACGATGTCTTCCGGAACGGTACTTTTCACCAGGGCATCAAGCGATGAGACTCCTACGGTCCCAAGCATCTCTTGAATGTCGGAATCTGTCGGACCGATATGTCGACGGGGAAATGTATCAAGCAATGCTAAGTGGTGTTGGTTCTGATTATGTGACATGGGTGCCTATACTGACCTAGTTAAGTTGTCGAGATGCGAAGGAATGCATGATTTGCAATCCAGGTTCTTCCTGAAAGATTTGAGATCCCGCACATGGTTTAATCTGAATTCGAGGTGTGTGTCTGAAAACAAGAAGACGGTCACCGAATAGTTTGATCAATGGCATCAGTACGCGAGGCTCTGAAAGGGAACAGATGACCAAAAACTATAGAGATTTCCGTACATTGGTATCCCTGATTTCTCTTGACACAGGGTATCATGAACCTGAGGCTTCTGCAAAGGAATCTGTCGACAGAGGAATGAAAGAGATGCGAGAAGCCTGAGGATAAGGGCATCGCTCATGGCCAATGGCACCGAAAGGAATGATAGGTTGCCAAGAGCCCGGCTTTTACGGTAGAGGAAAGGCCCTGAAGTCATTTCAATGTCATTACTTCCCTACTCTTTGAGGACCTTTTATGATTGTACTTTCAAATATTCAGACTTTATATGACGGGACGTCAGCGACCCAAGACGCGATTCAAGAACATGTTGACGTGTGGATTGATGAGGGGAAAATTGAAGTGGTTCAGCCGCATACCCTCAAACGTCCCAAAGGACCAACGGTGACACGGATCGACTGTTCGCAGTATACGGTCACCCCCGGTCTGATCGATTGTCATGGCCATGTGACATTGTGTGGTGTCAGCCGAGATAACCTTGAACGAATGAGTGGACCGGAAGGTTTAATCTATGCCGAACGTATTTTGTATACAACGCTGGTGAATGGTGGAGTGACCACTATGCGCGATGTCGGTGGGGCGACGCACGTGTTGAAACGTCTGGTCGATCAGGGTGTGATCATAGGTCCTAGACTCAAAATCGCCATTTGTATGCTCTCCACGACCGGCGGGCATGCAGATTTTTTAGGACCTGACCGATGTTGCGGGCAGGTTCAAGCGTTGTGGCCTCCAGGACCGGGACGACCTTCAAGCATTGTCGATGGGCCATGGGCTTGCCGAAAACGTGTGAGAGAGATTGCAGCTTGCGGGGGTGATTTGGTGAAGATTTGTGCCAGTCCTGGGGTGGTTTCTCCATCGGATAAACTGGAAAATCGGGATTTCACGGCTGCGGAAATACATGCAATTTGCGAGGAAGCGGCTGCGCGCGGCATGTATGTTGCGGCACATGCTCATAGTCAAAACGGCATCGCCTTAGCCATTGAGCATGGTGTCAAAGATATTCAGCACATCTCTTTCATGGATGAAGAACTAGCAGAACGGGCTTACGTGAAAGGATGTACGGTGACTCCGACTTCATGGATTGGCCAGTCGCTGACAGAAGCCGACGATCTCACGCCGTTTGTGAAGAAAAAGGTTCAGCAGGTGGTCGAAGTTCATAGTCAGGCCGTCAAACATGCATTTAACAGCGGATTGAACATGCTTGGGGGTACCGATCCCATCCTTCCTGGCATGCATGGCCGAAATTATATGGAATTGGTTTCGTTGATGAATGACGGTGTGCCCGCTCTGTCGGCGTGGCATGGTATGACGGGGTTAGCTGGCGATCTTGTCGCTGAGCACGGAGTAGGAAAAATTAGAGCCGGAGCTCCAGCCGACCTCTTGGTGTGTCAAGCCAATGTGGTCGAGCAGCCCCTTCAGTTTGAAGAAGGCGTATTACTGGAAGTGATCAAGGATGGAGTGGCGTATCGAAGGGGGTTGCCAAATTTTCCAAGCAAAACCTTTGACGGGTGTGTGGCCGAAGCCTTGAACGTCAAAACGTAAAGGGGACATTCATTCTCGCGCACCGAGCAAGATCATGCGCCGAGTGATTCTGGGTTGTAAAACGAAGCTGTCACGCTTCTGCGGCTGGAAGAGTGGGGGCCCCATCGGTCGGAGATTCGTTGGTTTCTTGCAAATCGACGACTAAGTCTCCTTTCGGGGAGAAAAACCCTTGTGCGTCTATTTGGACAATTCCATCGCAATTTTCTTGAAAGAATTCAAGAATCCACCCATTAAAGTCATATCCCTCGTCTGTCATATCATTTTTGGTCATTTGAATGGTGGCAATAAATTGTGCTCGTGTCACGAATTCTCGAGCGATTTCACCTTCCATGTGGTCGTGAGCGGAAAGGCGGTTTAAGAAGGTAAACTTTTCTGACTCGAAGACTTCTTTATATGTACCCTTATTTCGAACGCAAAAGAGCTGGAGTGGTTTTCGTTCACGATTATACCCGATGGAAATATGGGTCCAGTCCCAGTCATCCAGGGCTTCAGGGTCCATCGTCGGGATGAGAGGTATTTGGTTTTTTGCTTTGAGGAAATCCATGAGTAATTTGAGCGGTGGAGTTTCTGCGCGTTGACAGAAGACTCGGGAGTAGGCGACGTCTTGTTTGGCGGGTTCTTCTCCGCTTTGCGGAGAGGCAATAATTGGAAGCTCTTTAGCCATAATGCATATCTTTTCTTTACAATTCGATGATAATAAATTATAACTTTCCTTAACAGTTCTGTACTGTATCTCGCAACGAGGTCAGCCTGCAAGAGACGCCTCAGGTCAAACAACAATTCTTCAGCTGCTGTGATGTCGCAAAATAAAATGATAGGGACCCTCTAAAATATGATTTCGACTGTGTTGACAGGGTATTGTGCATTCGGTACACTTCCGCCCCGTTACCTGTCTAAAGGGCATGAGCGTGCTACATAACGCACGTACGTGTAACTTTCGCCTCTTTGTTCTTATGGGAAAGGGGC
>BQIX01000160.1 GCA_021604145.1 Nitrospirales bacterium | reverse complement strand
TCGTAGACCACGGCGACGGCCTCTGGCGTTCGCGCGGCCTGCACCTCCACCAATTCATGCACACAGTGCTCCTCCGGATAGACCGTGCTCGTGGCATTCCAGTCAACCAGTAGTTGCCTCCGCTCAGAAGCTGGCAGCACTGGCAATGTCCCAATCCTTTGTTCCGGTTCCGACACCAATGCTTCCAATAACACCTGCCACTGATCCACCATACGCGCGATTGTCGGAGCATTAAACAATGCTGTGTTGTATTCCATTGCTCCTTCTAGACTTGCAGCTGCCTCGGTCATAGAGAGTGTTAGATCAAACTTGGCAATTCCACTCTCGATTGGGAGTGCCTCAATGCTCATCCCTGGTAAACTTAATTCCTCTATCGGAGCGTTCTGTAAACCAAATGTTACTTGACACAGTGGGCTATGGCTCAGATTTCGCTCTGGCTGTAGTTCGTCGACCACACGTTCAAACGGCACATCCTGGTGACCATATGCCCCTAAGGCAACTTCCCGTACACGCTTTAATAATTCCCGGACTGTCGGATCGCCAGAGAGGTTAGTCCGCAACACCAATGTGTTCACAAAAAACCCGATTAACGGTTCCACCTCTGCCCGCGTTCGATTGGCAATCGGCGTACCGACCACGATATCCGTTTGCCCCGTGTAGCGCATCAATAGCAATTGCCATCCCGCTAGGAGGGTCATAAAGAGAGTTACTCCTTCTCTCCGACTCATAACTCGTAATCTCTCCACTAATACCGGTGACAGCGAAAACAACTGTGTGGCCCCCTTAAACGTTTGGACAGCAGGGCGCTCATAGTCAGTCGGCAAATGCAACATGGGCGGGCACCCAGCTAGCTGGCTTTTCCAATAACTCAGCTGCCCTTCTAACCGTTCACCCGTCAACCTTTCCCTCTGCCACACTGCATAATCCCCATATTGAATCTCAAGTTCTGGTAACGACAACGGCTGCTTTTCTACATATGCCGTATAGAGAACTGTCAGTTCCCGCAAGAAGACTCTTACTGACCATCCATCAGCAATGATATGATGGAATGTCACTAACAGCACGTGTTCTAACTTTTGCAAACGCAATAGTCGTACACGCAGCAATGGCTCTTTTGTCAGGTCAAAGGGTCGACCCACCTCCGCTCTGATCCGTTGCTGTACAACAGCCTCCCGTTCTGCCGATCTGGTTAACACCATCAGGTCGTCTAGGGCCAGCTTTTCCGGCTCGACAACATCAATCCACTGTACCGGCTGACCCTGTATCGTCACAAATCTTGCACGTAATACTTCATGCCGCTGTACGATTTCGGCAAGACTCTGCTCCAACACAGCCACATTAAGTGAGCCTATCAGTCGTACTGCTCCAGAAAGATTGTAGAAGGGGTTGTCAGGGACCAACTGATCCAAAAACCATAATCGCTCTTGTGCAAATGACAGCGGCGGAACGACTCCTTGTTCTCTCGCCAGAATCAGCGGTGGGGTAACGCTCGCCAGTACAGATTGAAACTGGTCCAGACGCCCCGCCATGGAGGAGGCACTATCAACAACTGCATCACTATCCTGAGATGGAATATCATGTTTTTTAAAAGCCATCACCTTAGTCAACAGGTAGTCGACTATCATTTCAATTTTGTGGGATTCCAATACCAACGTTACAGGCAGTTCAAGGCCCAAACCTTGTTCCAGGCTAGTCTTCAGCTCAACAGCCATTAATGAGTCCAACCCGAGGTCATATAAGGACCCTGTGTACCCCTCAATCGTTTTTTTCGGAAGTCCCATCACTCGGCTCATCGTCATAACAATCTGTTCTAACAATAGTGCTCGACACTCATGTGGCTGGGCTTTTTGTAAATCTACAAAAAGATTACTGGTCCTGTTCTCGACCGTTGTTGTATCTTTCTCGTGAAAGTACCATTCTGATAGAATTTTCAATTTTCCTGTCAGATAAAACTTCTTACATGTTTGACGACGGATCTTTCCACTCGTCGTCTTGGGAATGCTCCCTGGTTTTATCAACACGATTGCATGCAACTGCACTTCATGTTCTTGGATAACAGCCTGGCGTATTGCTTCTACAAGGGCTTCGAGGTCAGAGCGTTCAGGCTGATGCCGCTGATCTAATTCTTGGATAACAATAAGTCGCTCGTCTCCTGAAACAGCGACTGAAAAGGCAGCGCCACCCTCCTTTCTGAGAGTCGGATGGCTGTGCATCACGGTTCTCTCAATATCCTGAGGATAGTGATTGCGACCTCGGATGATAATTAAGTCTTTGAGACGACCAGTGACAAATAGATCTCCGTTATTCACAAATCCTAGGTCTCCAGTCCTCAAGAAGGGACCTTCTCCTGTATCAGCAAGACGGGCATGAAAGTACTCTTGCGTTTCATCTTTGTTGTCCCAGTAACCTTTTGCCACGCTGCGACTGAAAACCCAAATTTCTCCAACTTGATCCTCTGAACACCTTGTCAATGACCGCGGATCCACAATGAGTACTCTTGAATCAAGCATAGGTTGTCCACAGCTAACTAGATATTGAATGTCCTTCGTTTTATTATTCGCTCCGTCTAGTTTAACGACCGCATTTTGTTCAAGTGCAGATTTTTGGACCGGAAAACGGATTGGGGAATCTTTTCTTTTGTTACCAGAAACAATGAGAGTTGCTTCCGCAAGTCCATAGCAGGGGAAAAACGATTTCTGACGAAACCCACACGGTTCAAAAGCTTTAGTAAACCGATCGAGTGTTTCAAAATTGATTGGTTCGGCCCCATTGAAAGCCAAAGACCAATGACGGAGGTCGAGAGTTTCCTTTTGTTGCGACGTAATATTACGGACGCATAAGTCATATCCGAAATTCGGCCCTCCACTCGTCGTCGCCTTGTACTTGGAAATAGCTTGAAGCCATCGATATGGATTTTGCACAAAAGAAGAGGGTGACATAACCACGCAAGGAAACCCTCCATACAGTGGCTGAAGAATTCCCCCTATGAGCCCCATATCATGATAAATCGGCAACCATGAAACCACTATATCGTGAGGAGAATGCTCAAAAGTACGGTAAATATGTGCAGAATTGTCTAGTAAATTTTCATGGTTAAGCATGACACCCTTCGGCATTGACGTTGATCCCGAGGTATACTGTAGTAACGCTAGTGTCTCACTCTTACAAGAAGGTTCTTGCCAATTGTCCCACAACCCCTCTTCTAAGCAATCTGTAGCGAGCCATTGCAAGCCCTGTAGTTCCAAAGTTCTTTCAACAACAAACTTTATTTTGCCCAGCGTGGAATGTGTCGTGAGTACGAGTGCGGCCTGAGAATCAGTTGCAATGCTCTGAAGACGAGACACGTTGCGATGTTTGGGAGGAAAAACAGGAACAGCAACAGCCCCAGCGTAGAGGCAGCCGAAAAAGGCAGAGACATATTCAGGTCCTTGGGGAAAAATGAGTAAAACCCGTTTTCCCTCAGCTCCCAATTGCTGTAACTGAGCTCCAATATTTCGTGCAAGTAAATCCAGCTGTCTGTATGTCAGATTAACCTCATACGTTTTTTCTTGTGCACCACGAAAGCTTAAAAATCGATAAGCAATCTGCGAGGAATTGTTTTCTGCTCTGTAACGCAGCAGATCCACGAGTGTAGAAGGGGTAAACTCATCGGTAGAAAAATGTATTGACATAGAGCGCCTCAGTAATTTCGGGGTTGTGTTTTCTAAGGGTGGTATGAGGGCCAAGGACAGTGTCGTGCTCGTGTGGAAACGCTACCGACGAGAACTGTCGAGTCAGCGCGACGAGAGCCAAGTGGGAAATGTATGTCAAACCATCGTATTCTCTTCATTTGCAAAAGACCTCCTCGAAACCCTGACGCATTGAGATTCCACGTTTTGCTAGTTCTCTACCCGTCATATCATGGGCGACGAAAAGAAGTTCTCTATGAGTCCCTGGAGCGTCGGAAAGATTGGATATGGGAGGTGAGGTGACCTAACCTAACCCACGTTCTGATTGGTTCCGTCTCTCCATTTATTTCTTACCGCGAATGAGAGGAATATTAGATGAACGACCATAGTAAGAACATTGGACCAGGTACAGAGAGAGGTCTTCAAAGATGGCATGATTGAGAAAGCTCGTTTGCCTTTCAGATCGCAACAACCATCTTAGGAAGTGGGAGGACAGGTTAGTTGACGAACTAGAGCGTGGCCACAGGGTTCAGTTACGATGCACTCGATTCTTACGTTCGGTGGATGCGGCTCTATAACAACTGTTCGCTACATAATTTAGATGTCACACGACTAAGACTTTTGAGGTTCGTCGTACTCTGGTTTCTAGGGAACTGTTGCACCAAAGTACATTTCTAGACCAGATTGCTTCACAGAATTCCACGAAGTGGGTGAACGGTGGATAGCGGGAAAGAAAGATTAGCGGGATGTTTACCTCGGTCTTTCTGTAGATCCGCTGAGGCCTAGTACATTTTGAATACTTGTAATTGGAAGGCAGAGTCTAGAGGAACCCTCTGACCTTTTCACATGAAGACTAAGATTTTATACGCATGGAAACTGCACGTTTTTTGTTCACAGTCATTTTTTTGTGCAAAAAGATCTGAATCCTTTTAAGAATTCTTGACGAACTGCGCTGCGGAGTTATCTCAACATGGCACGACAAAAGGGGAGGAATTTCCCCTCCCCCACACCTTATGTCCAGAACATCTCCGGTGACTCAATCATATGAAGTTAATCGCTCAGCCATCGATTCCTACGTACCCATCGCCAGCTTAGCAGCCCCATCATACCGGTGCCCATCAGCAGCATTGTACTCGGTTCAGGGACGGGCTCAGCAGGAGCGGACCCTCCAGAACGCAAGGCCCAAGCGAAGGTCTCGGTGCTTTTGGGGGCAGCACCCTGGGGACCTAAGCCGTGGTAGAACACAAACCATGCGGCAGCAGGATTGGGGGCGAACTCGGTACCAGACCAATAAGCATTGCCCTCCACGTTTGTGAATAGCCCAGGGGCTCGCGCTGTGATCCCTTCAACAAGGAACAGGTGTCCCATCTCACTGCCCGTACAACCCAAACCACCGCTCTGGCCGGGAACCCCACCAATAGCTTGAGCAGAACAGTTAGGATCCGGGAGCGTTGTCGTCGGCAACCTCCAGTCATTGAATCCTTTATAATTCGCGGCATTCATTCCCTCAATCCAGTTCTGAGCAGTATCCCAAGTCATTCGACCGGTTGAGCCAATCTGGTCAGCATTTGGGAATTCGTTTACACTTTGAGTAAGCCCAAACTGGTTAGTAGCTGCAAGGTTAGCATCTTGCAGCCACGTCACGTTGAGATCCTGATCAAAAATAAGGCCGTTGCCTAGATCCATTAAGACAGCATGGGCAGTTCCTGCAAGCCCTAAGATGAGGCTAAGCAATATCAGTCCGCATTGGCTTCTCAGATTTACTCCTCGCATCATGTCGCTCCTTTCTCCCGCAATGACTTGTTGTGGTAAAGTCGAATAATGGTCGCATCAGGTGTTGATCGCTAATTGATTCTGACCACGAACGGCAGGCATCATAGAGGAAACAGAGAAGTAAGCATATTGGACCAGGTCCAGGGAAGAAGAATCCCTAAGTGAGGGAATGATTGCGAAAGTTTAGTCATTTCCCCAAGCCACAACGATCACCTTTACCAGCGTGAAGACAACCCGATCGATCAGCAGGAATATTGGTACCTGCATCCAGTTAAGAGGCCTTCAATTTGCTGTCATTTATTGAGTCATGCTAAGTAACAACTTGGAGTTCCACATACATACTCAAGAGGAAGCGAAGTGATCGTAAGCCCTTGCAGAGATACGTTGGGTATCACTGAGATGAGCTAGGCGCAGGCCATCTGATCCCGCACTGAAGCCCTCTTCAACTTAACGAATCACACGGTACGGTCGCCAGCAGGTCACATTTTGCCTTCTATCCGCCCAATTTTCCTTTTCAATCTGCAGAACCATCTGCTCAAGGCCTCTGACACTGAGCAGCTTTGTATTTTTTCTCGTCTTATCCACTCTGTACCATGAACGACCTTACTCGACTACCGGAATTCCACTGGGAACGGACATTGGTACATCTAATCGAAGATCGAGACTAGTCGGGTCCGTGAGCGCACGTAAAAACTCAATCAAGTAACCGATTTGCTTCTTCTTAAGTCTTACGGGCTGTAACTCATTAGCTGCTGCAATCAGGGCAACCTGATCCGGATCATTCTGCACAAGACAGTCAAGCAAGTTTAATGTCGGATGGGAAGGAACCACGATGTGCTTTGAACATTGGTACCTACGCAATGATAATATTGGATTTAGATGATGACGGACGATTCCTTCAAGTGTTTGAAATGCTCCATCATGACCGTAAGGGGCCGTTAAGGCCACATTTCGCAAAGGAGGAGTGCGAAATCGATACCGATCGCCTTGGTCACCTGTGACCCTCTCTCGGCCGAAATCTTCGTGGCCATCTACTCCATCACCTTTACCTGGACCAATTTGCGGCATAGCGATAGCGTAAAACTTCATATCGGTGAAAGATGTTCCGCTGTGACAAGTATAACAACGCGCTTTGCCGTAAAATAATTGCATTCCGCGGATAGCTTTGAAACTCATCGCTTGCCATTCACCTCGTAAGGCTCGATCAAAGGGTGTATCATTCGCCTTCCAGGCCTCGATCTCAAAAGCTGCAATGGCATTGGCTGCATGAACATAGCTAATTTCTACATCGCTGATGTTGAACACATCTCGAAAAAGTTGGCGATACTCTGGAATGGCTTTTATGCGTTCAGCCAATAGACCCCAGACTCCGTTTGGTCCAGTCAGGTGACCTAGAGCCGCAGCATCTGCTATCCCATTTTCTCCAGTCTGACCAGCCATTTCAGCTGATGATGTTACGGGGAACATAGCCTGTGCAGCTACCACATTATCTAATCCATGTGGCAGATCATCCTCAGCTGGACTTAAAAATCCACTTGGTTGACTTGTATCGACTGCCACGCGGCCATCATGAAATAGCGTGTGTATTTCCGGCGTATTTAATCCAAAAATAGGCGGGGCGTTCCGAGGAATTCGTTCATGGATAGTATCGCTCCCTTGCCCAACATCTCTCGTGACTCCTAACCCGCGCCCTCCCTCACCAACGGGTAATGACAAGCCATCACCAGTTCCAGCTAACGGATGATGACAGGTGGCACATGAGATGTTTTTATTTCCACTTAAAATCTTATCGAAAAACAGCAATCTTCCCAGCTCCATTTTCGCTTGGTCTTGGTTATGCTCATCAACTAAATCCTGGGTTATTGCAATAACCGGTACCCCATTTGATTGTGCTTCTGTCAAATTGTCATTCACCACAAAGCAGACTACGAAGCTCAAAAAACCAACTGACCACATTGACTTTTGCATACCCTTAAGACCTTTCATGAATCAGCTGTACATCATTTTTCCACTAAGACGGTTGCTAGACCTTCTAGTTTCTACTTCCAAAACCAATAACGAGCAATCGACTATCTGAGACCTGAAAACACATCAATACGAAAGATTCTGTTGTTCAGGTTCTATTACTCACAGACAAAATTCTAAAACAATTCCCATTCCATTCATCTTCACTAAGAAGTCCAATGATCCCCGTGCGGTCATGTCACTGCTTTCTGGAAAACGAAATGAGTATAGAGCAAGCTGGAATGGGAAAATATTGGACCAGGTACAGAGAAGACGAATCGCCCAAAGCTGTGCTACCTCCCAAAGGCGATCGGACTGCTAGATCCGCAGGATAGCCGTCCTACCGGTTGAGGGAATAGGACCGTGGACCCGCCTCGTTGAGGGGATGTGCTCAAGTAAAGGAACGCCTATTTCTGATAGTTGGGGGGATGATGCTGCGTCACAACTTGGAGTTTCTC
>BQIX01000159.1 GCA_021604145.1 Nitrospirales bacterium | reverse complement strand
GACCTGGCGACGGCTCCGAGGATTCAACGAGTTGCCCAAGGTCATCGCAGGCAGAGTATTCATAGATGGAATCGAAGAAACAAGCACGGACCCAGTCGCCGCGTGAGCAACTCGGCAGACACTACATTTGACAACAGCTCTATGTGAGAAATATGGGAGCAAAAATCTAGAACTACCATATAATACAATCATCAAACAGCTTGAAGGCTGTGCTGTTAATAGACGCTCCACCACCCTGCATCGTGTCAACCTTCTGTCTAGAGACCATAGAAAAATTTCTCTTGATCTGCCCCATAACGACCTCTGCCCCCAGGGTGTTAAACAACTGACTCACCTTGCCAGTTTTATGACCTCAGCACACGTCTCTGCGCAAGATAAGCCAAGAAGGGGTACGAGAATATTTCATGAAATCAGTAATTTTATTCATCTAACACATCGAACATTTTTCATAGTGAAACTGGTCCGACTTTTGCTGATCTCATGAGACATGTCTACACAACCAATATCCGCTACAACTAAATATCTATCGCAGCAACCAAATCGTCTTCACACGTTAGTCAGGAAAGACACAGCATCTGGTTGTGGTCATCAAGATTCCCTAGATGCGCTAACACATGCATTGCTTGATCCTTTCCTCACCGTTGAAGAAGCCACCGTACAAGCGCTCATCCAACGCCACCATCCTCCAAACCAAACACGTTGATTCAAGAAGGGTCAGAGTTCATCACCTGAACGTCAACTTGGCATATGAAGATATATATCCCATCTCATTGTCAACCAATCGGCCGCTGCCCATCGTTCCCTTTACTATAGCGGATCCAATTAATTTCCAGTTGAGTGAGAAAAGGGAACCTAGGCGACAGTTGCTGCAAACCTCTTCTAGGATTGAAACGGTTGCCAATGGTGCGACCAGTTCGCCTCTGGAGTGTTGCTTATAGGTCGCCTAGCAACGTAATACTATAGCGAATTTAAAGAAGTTCCAATCGAGCCAGCCTGACAAACTCAGCGTAAATACTCACATCAAGCATTGACAGTTAATTGAATCGGCTATAGGCCTCAAACATCGGAAGTTGTTTGAAACGGCTATAGACAGAATATGTTGATACAATTGGCTTAAGGTCCTTCTCATTCAGATACGATTGACACTCGCCAACTCCCTATCACACAGATATCTACAATCCATCTAGCGTCTATCCACAACATTTTGCAGAAAATGAACTGTATCCCTAGCAAAGAAAGCTTATCCAGGGGACAGTAAGGACTGTCATAGGGTCTGTTTGCACAATGAAGAAATCTAATTCTAATTGCGCATGATCGCACCTAAAGGAAAAGCCTGATACAATCTCATGAATGCATGTGTAGGAGTCATCATTCGCTTACAACCTCATCCATGCCTAGAATAGATTCATCCATCCCATTCCGAACTGACGTATGACCCCATCATCCTCAAATCCTCTTCGCGGTTTGCTGATCACACAGTTTTGCGGAGCGTTTAACGATAATGCCTGGAAACTTATGGTGGCCCTCTTGGCTATCAAACAAGTCGCAGCCGAGTTAGGTGGAGCTGGAGCCGAGTTTGAAGCCGCAGCTCAGACACAAACCACGATAACCTTTGTGATCTTTACCCTGCCCATGATGATCATCTCGGTCGTTGCCGGCGTCTTTTCTGACCGGTTCAGTAAACGAAGCGTGATCATCGCCATGAAATGGGTCGAGGTGGGATTCATGGCACTTGGCACCGCCGCGCTCTTTTACAATCCAGCTGGAGGCATTTTGCCCCTCATCATTCTCGCAGGCATGGGTGCACAAAGTGCCCTGTATAGCCCAGCCAAATATGGAATCCTTCCGGAAATCCTTCCTCATGAACGTCTCACGGCTGGGAACGGCTCTATAGAATTATGGACATTCGCCGCAATCATCACGGGGACGGCAGCCGGAGGAGTTTTACTTGAAATGACTGGCGTCACGACATGGCTGGCGGGATTATTCCTCACAACCCTTGCCCTTGTGGGATTAGTCGCGTGTTATGCCATTCCCCTCGTACCGCCCGCTCGTTCAGAAGGAGGCGTGTCTGCCACCGTCGCTTCGGCATGGAAGGCCGTACATTCCGATCAGGTTCTGCGATTTGGCATACTCGGCGCCATTATGTTTTGGACCATTGCCAGCTTGGTAGGACAAGATATTATTATTTACGGAAAGTCTGTGTTAGGACTATCGGACTCAAAAACCGGGCTCCCCTTGGCAGCCTTTGGCGTTGGCATTGGCATTGGCGCAGTCCTTGCCGGGAAATTGTCCGGAGCCAAAGTTGAATATGGACTGATCCCGCTAGGCGCGGTCGGTATCAGTTTGTGCCTACTGATTCTTGGGTTCACCACCCCCCAGCTGTTCGGGACACTCCTTTGGATGTGTTGCCTCGGCATCGCAAGCGGATTCGTCGTCGTTCCGATCAATGCACTCATTCAGTGGCGCGCGCCTCAAGATCAACGAGGGGCAGTGATCGCCATGTCAAACTCAGCGGTATTCAGTGGAGTTTTGATAGGGTCGTTGAGTGCCGGACTGTTCTCAGGAATTGGCCTCAGTACCAGTGCCATTCTGATTGTCTCTGGAGGATTCACCTTGTGTGCCACCATATGGGGGCTGACACTGTTGCCCGATGCCTTCCTTCGAGTCGTCTTGAGCCTTTTTACCAATACATTTTACCGGCTGACTATTTTGAATCGCGAACATGTTCCTCAAGAGGGTGGGGCCCTGCTCGTAGCAAACCACGTGTCCTTTATTGATGGGTTATTGGTCTTGGCCAGCCTTGATCGTCCGGTGCGATTCATTATTGACCGATACTACTACGAGCATCCCCTCTTTCGCCGGTTAGCTCACATCATGGGTGCGATTCCAATTTCGTCGACCGGCTCTCCACGAGAAATTCTCACCGCTCTTCGCGAAGCAGGACGTCATTTGGATGATGGCCATTTAGTCTGTATTTTTCCAGAGGGTCAAATTACACGAACAGGCGGGTTGCTTCCATTCAGACAGGGCTTTGAACGAATCGCCAAGGGCCGTGATGTCCCGATTATCCCCGTTCACCTTGATCGCGTGTGGGGAAGTATCTTTAGTTTCATTGGCGGAAAATTCCTGACGAAACTGCCCGAGCGAATACCGTATCCAGTCACGGTATCATACGGAGTTCCGCTTCCCTCTGACACATCAGCTCATGCAGTTCGAAAAATTGTCCAGGAAATGGGAGAAGCGGCTTGGCACAGACGCAAACCCAGCACCCGACCATTACATCATTCTTTTGTTTGGGCCATGCGTCGCCATCCCTTTCGATATGCCTTCGGCGACGTCACACGCCCGAAAGTCTCCTGCATGGAAGCCCTCACTGGAGCCATGGCATTGGCACGAGCCCTTCGTCCTCATTGGGAAGGACAACACACTGTTGGAATCTTACTTCCCGCCAGTGTGGCTGGAGCGCTCACAAATGTTGCGGCCACACTTTCCGGCCGTACAACCGTCAATCTCAATTTCACGGCAGGACAAAGCGGGATGGAATCTGCAGCCAAGCAAGCCAGCCTCCAGACGATTGTCACCAGCCGAATGTTCGTCGAAAAAGCGAAACTTGATCTTCCTGAAGCTCTGACGATCATATGGCTTGAAGATATTCGGAAAACAATCACGTCAGTCGAAAAACTGATCTCCATGGCTATTTCGTTCCTTGCTCCCATGACGCTCCTCGAGCGAAGTGCAGGCGCCGTCTGCAGACCGACCATGGATGATCTCGCGACCATAATCTTCAGCAGCGGAAGCACCGGAGATCCCAAGGGCGTGATGTTGAGTCATTTTAATATTGATTCCAATGTGGAAGCCGTGGCCCAATCGCTCCATATCGATAAACGGGATCGTATACTTGGAATCCTGCCATTTTTTCATTCATTTGGGTATCTTGCGACACTGTGGTTTCCAGCGATTCATGGTGCAGGTGTGATCTTTCACCCTTCGCCGCTCGACGCCGCTGCTATTGGTGAACTCGTCCATCAACATCGTATCACCGTGCTTCTCACGACGCCCACATTTCTCCAGCTCTACTTGCGACGATGCACTCCTGATCAATTCGGCGCTCTTCGAATGGTCGTCACTGGGGCAGAAAAGCTCTCCAATCGCCTGCTGAGTGCATTTGAAGAACGATTCGGGATTCGTCCCATCGAAGGATATGGGGTCACAGAATGCTCACCAGTCATTGCCGTCAATTGTCCAGACTTTCGGGCGGCGGGGTTTTTTCAACCGGCATCTCGTCTCGGTACCGTTGGACAACCGCTTCCCGGCGTCTCGATCAGAATCGTCGATCCGGACTCGTTTGAACCTGTACCCGTAGATTCTCCCGGCATGCTTCTGGTGAAGGGGCCAAATGTGATGAAAGGGTACTTGGGACGAGAAGACCTTACGGCCAAAGCTATGCATGACGGATGGTACATTACTGGGGACATTGCCAAGGTTGATGAAGACGGATTTATTGCGATTACTGATCGACTCTCTCGATTTTCAAAAATTGGAGGAGAAATGGTACCGCACGGGAAGGTGGAAGAAGCGCTGCATCATGCCGCAAAAGCCGAAACCCAGGTCTTAGCCGTCACGTCTGTGCCGAATGAAAAAAAAGGAGAACAATTAGCCGTCCTGCACATGCTCGATGATGAGGCAATCGCAGAAATTCTTGAAAAAGTTTCCGCCACCGGACTACCGAATCTTTTTATTCCCCGAAAAGATCACTTTATTAAGGTTGAACAACTTCCCGTGCTAGGCACAGGCAAATTAAATCTCCGTGCTTTAAAGCAAATCGCGAAAGACCACCTTTGTCCATCGAACTAATCTGCAAAACTTGAGATTAGCGCATCACTCAGATATTCCCCATCGTTTGATTTCCTTGATAGATCCAAGTCACGATTGGACAGCAGAATAACAAAATGTCATTAGGAATTCGTACGTTCCCTTCCACATTTCCAGCAAGTTGTGAATTCGCCAGAATGTTGCTCACCGCAACCCACGCAGGTCCATACCGAGTCTTCTGACGGTGAAGCATCGTCCCATTTATCTAATATGTCTTTGGCTCTCTGATACTCGTCATCGTTGACCACCCAGAGTTCAGGAAAAACTTCAGCAAATGGCACTTCGCCCGCAAGCGAAGACCCCTGTTGATTTTTAACCGTACAGAGAATGCCTTCTTGATCGAGAATGTCCTTGCGCGATTCAACTTCAATGAGACTATTTGAGACGAAGAGTTTGAGCATTCTGAGTCACGCGTTGGCACAGTGGATCTACGGAATAAAAAATGAAAATCCACCACTAAACAACCAGGCATTCAATCCAACATTTCGAGTTCCCGTATTGGCATTTGAAATATGGTGATAACGGACACTCGTCGTCAGCGCAAACTGTTCGGTCACAAAATAGTGAAGGCCGGGCCCGGTCTCCAGAACGAAATTAAAGCGCTGACTCTGTTCGGGAATCCTGGGAGCCAAATCTGTCCACAACATACCGGCACCCATATCCCAAAATGGCATCCAACGGCCAAGCGACAAGAAATTATATTTCACAACAAGGGAACCGCCAAAGGCATATGCGGTAAAAGGTTTGGAATAGCGTGCGCCCAGCGGCTCTGCAAGCACTTCGAAATTTCCGCTCAACCACCCGGCATCGAATTCGTCAGTCAAGACCATCCCAATTTGAGGAAGCACAAACACCGCACGTTGATTCGAAGACGGTTTGGTCCCATCCAAACTATTTTCTTTCCAATACCCGCCAATCACTCCCAGCTCAATAGTACCTTTTTTCACCGTATCACGTGCTTCGATCTCAGCAAAAACCGAGGCCGGATGAATGGTCAACAGACACAACTGAAGCAGGACTACGCTCCGCATCCAATTAGGGACGACTAGTCGAAAGAAACAAACATCCATGTTCATCACAACAATTCCTCACCTATCAGAAGTCACCATCAATAATATTGGTCGAACGCGACATCTTACCCTTGAGGCCCGGCTTGATCAACTCTGCAATATTGAGCAACAAGCACGGAATCTCACAATTCGAAAAGAACAAATCAATGATATTCTATGCAAGGTTCAGTACAATAAAGCACGTTCTATTCACTTCACTGCAACAATGCCACATCCACACACATCGCACTCGGCTAATGACATCGATCAGTTTGGCGCCATCATCGAGCGTATCAATACTGCCATGCAGACCTTAGATCAGCTCATCATCCGCACTCACAAACTCAGCACTAAAACGAACGACATTCCTGATCCGTCGCGCCAATCATCCTAAACAAACCCAATACATCGCCTCACGGTAAATCAATCACATCATCAAGTAGGAATTAAAAATCATCCAATAAGAAACTATGGAAATGACAACAGCAGACAAAAAAAGAGCCTTACTCTGTTAAGAATAAGGCTCTTTCTATCGTAATGGTTTGCGTGTGACCCTATACAAGCTGGCCTTTCCACCACCGCCATCCGACTAACCCCATCAATCCGCTCCCAAAGAGCAAAATCGATGTCGGCACGGGAACCGGTGCGTGCGCAACACTTATGGGTTCTGATAATGCATAGAATGATTGGAGGCTACCCATTCCAAGATCACCTCTATCAATCCAAAGTGAATTGGTCAATCCTGCAATCCCAATGGTGGGTCTGAGGGCACTTCCCAGCGCGATTGCTTGCATTCCATCACTGGCGGTTCCTGTCCAAACCAGTCCGCCGCCTGAGTTGCCCAGCTCATTAAAGTCAATTGGCGCCAGAAGAGAACCATCCCACATATCCGCAAAACCTGTGGCTACAAGTTCGTCTCCTAAGTTATAGACAAGTGTGGACACCACAGCATTGTCCTGAGCCGCAACAGTTTCAGTCGAGGCAATGGCCTTCCACAACACATCACCTATTGGCGAACCGAAACCAATACCTGCATCATTGGCCACACCTTGGACAAAGTTGTTGTAATCGACAATATCCGTAGAAACGGCATTGCGAGTCTTACTTGTATCAAACGCTAACTGGTAGGTATCCCCAGGGTTTAGACCTGTAGGCATCAGGATCGGCATCGCATAAGTTGACGTGATTCCGCCCCAACAGACAACACTGAAGACACTCAAGAAGAAATACGTTCGCAACTTGTTCAATTGGATACGACAGACGTTCATAGCTGGCCTCCCTGCCACATGATTCAGACATGACGTTTTAGACGGATAGGTTACGGATATGGAAGCAAGAGAATTGTTACCCCGCATATCGATGTAAGGTTTCACTTTACATCAAACGACACCTCTGTCAACTGACTCATCCTCACATCGCCTTCAGTAGCCATGAGGCCTGCAAACCTCCCATTCTCTTCATAGATCTTTTCATCCACTCCCTTCCACACTTGTTGCCCCACGTATTATTCATGAATAAATTTCAGAAAATTCAAGACTTTTTGAGGAGCATACGCCCCAGCAACTTGCCCTACTTTAGACTTGATCTCTGCATTTGAGACCTGCCCCGTCAGTACAAGATGTTCATGCGCCGTGGTAATGACGATATTCTTTTCCGCAGGAAATAATGTCGCAAGATTATGACGGAAGGCTTCAATGGGAAGATGAACGACCAGCTCCAGAACGGCCGACAATTTTTTTTCTTTATCCCACAAAGTTAGCGTGGTATATCCAATCTCCTTACCAGATAGATACAATTGCGTTGGGCTTAAGATGAGTGAATCGGCTACAGCAGGATTTGCCACCGACGCATGCGAGAAAGGCAGTGGAAATGCCAACACCATTGCATGGCCCAACGGAATCTGTTTCATAACCACTTTCGAGGTACGAATATCGACCTGCGTTTCGACAGTAGCGGCCCCACCCTCCTTATGAACGGGTTTGATCTCCATTTTCTCAACTAACTCTTCAC
>BQIX01000158.1 GCA_021604145.1 Nitrospirales bacterium | reverse complement strand
GGTTTTAGGCAGTCTGCCAGTTTTTCTTCATGAGGAGTAACGCCACGGGTATTGAAATGATCACGATGAGGAGAGCTGGGGGTGCGGCAAGTTGATAGAGTTCTTCACTGGCTTCTAGCCATATTCTGACGGCTAACGTATCAAATCCCACAGGTCTCAATAGCAGTGTGGCGGGAAGTTCCTTCATGGCTTTAAGAAACATTAGGATCCATGCGACCGTAAATCCTCCACGAACCAGGGGAAACGTGACGTGTCGAAAGGTATTAAAGGCACGTCGTCCCAAACTTCTTGAGGCTTCTTCGATATTCGGATTGACTTGTTGGATGGCTGACTCCATGGCCTGCAGTCCAGCTGGCAGGAAGTGGACGAGATAGGCAAGAAGCAAAATGACGGCGGTACCGTAAAGATAGGGCAGGTGTTGCGTAAAGAGCGTCAGAAGAGCCAATGCGGCAACAGGTCCTGGTAATACATATCCGGTGTACGCTCCCTGAAGATACAGAAGGTTGATTTTCGTGGGCTGTCGGCATGCCAGGAATGCGAGGGGAGTCCCGATAACGACGGCGATCGTGGCGGCCGTACCTGAGAGCACGGTGCTGTTCCAAACATAGCTGAGAAATCCACTGGCCATATTTCCTTCAACCCAAGCCTGCCACGTCCATTGCACAAGTAAGAGAATTGGGACGCCAAATGCAGCACTAAAAATACAGAAAATGAAAGTCGTGATGCCCAGAGTTTGGAGTGGTCCACATGGTGTTGCCGGTCGAGTGCGAATATGCCCGCCTGTTTGAAAAAACCGGCTTTGTTGGCGAAACCATCGTTCTGCGATCAGAAAAATAAAGGCAAAGAGTACAAGAAGAAGACTTAAGATGGAGGCGGCTCCATAGTCATATCTTCCGGTCATTTGTTGGTAGATGGAATAGGTGAACGTTTGAAAACGCAGGAGCGAGACGGCACCAAAATCAGAGACCACATATAACGTGACAAGAAAGAGTCCCGCAACGAGAGATGGGCGAATAAGCGGAAGTGAGACGCGAAATATGGTTTGCCACCGCGTAGCTCCAGAGGCTTGTGCGGCTTCTTCGAAGGAGAGATTAAAGTTTTGCAAGGCTGCCCGTGCAAGTAGGTAGACATAGGGAAAGGTATTCAGCGTCATCACCAGCCAGGCTCCGCCATAGCTGTAGGGAGAGAAAATCTGTGTATCTGGTCCCATAATCCATTGCCAGCTTTGCTCAAGACTTCCCCCAGTTTCTAAAACATATGTGTAAATGTAGGCCAGGACGTATGAAGGGATTGCGAGCGGAAGAACCAAGCCCCATTCCCAAATTCGCCGGCCCGTAAACTCATATCGCGTGACAAGCCAGGCAAGAGATACTCCAAGGAGTAAGGTCGCGATTCCCACTCCAACAGCGAGTGACACCGTATTGAAGAGCAACTCGGGGATTCGAGTCGCCCATAACCGTTCCCACACCGCGCTTTTGGCAGAGTAAGCCGAATAGGTGACGTACAGTAATGGAAAGGTCAGTATGGTTGCGATGAGAAAGGCGAAGAGCGGCAGAGGAGAGAAACCTGCGTGTCGCCGGAAAATCGCGGTCATGTCATTGTAATTAGCGAAGGCCGGAGCGTTCGATTAACAACATGGTGGGTTCGCGAAGTTTTGCGAGCTGGGCTAGAGGCACTTGAGCGACATGAAAACTCTTTCGCGGAGGAAGAGCTGGATCAGTCTTTACCTCGTGATGGATCGGGTATTCCTTATTACGATCCGCAAACATTTGTTGTCCTGGTTGTGAAATCAGGAATTGGATTAGTTTTTTGGCTTCTGCGGTTCGTTTGGTATGTGTCACTACCCCTATGCCTGTGGCATTCATGATCAGGCCCATCTCACCGGTTTGTTGATCAGTCAAGAGCGGGGCAATTGGAGCGTCAGGTTTTTCCGCAAGGTAACGATAAATATAGTAGTGATTCACTAATCCCATGGCGACTTTGCCTTTAGCCACGGCATCAACGATTTGTCCGTTATGAGCATAGGTAGAGTTTCCGGCATTATCGCGAATGCCTTTCAAGAATGATTCTGTACGTTCGTCGCCCTTGACGGCGCTAATCACGGAAACTCCAGCTTGCAGGTACTCACTATTAGCGGTAGGGATGGCAAGTTTCCCTTTCCATTTTGGGTTTGCGACATCAAGAATAGATGTGACCTGGTCAGGCTGAATCATCTTGGTGTTGTAGACAATGACCCAGATTCTGCCTGATAGTCCAATCCAACTATTATCTGGAGCTCGAAAGGCAGGAGGAATGATGTGTTCAATACCTTCAATTTTGATGGGTTTTAACAGATGTAGTTCTCGCGCCCGTTCAAGGGTTCCCGCATCGTTTGTAATAAATACATCAGCTTGCGTGTGAGTCCCCTCTGCTTGAATACGGTTCACCAACTGCGTGCTGCTTCCCGTTAGCAGTTGAATCTGTATGCCGGTCTTGTCTTGAAAGGTATCGAGTACGGGTTTAATGAGGCGCTCTGCACGTCCGGAATACACAACAAGTTGATCGGCAGCCATGCTAATGGTTGGAAACATAATCAACCAGGAAACGAGAATCAGGATTGCGCTATAGAAATGAAAGGTTCGCGGGCGTGCAAAAACTGGGGGAAACGTCATGGTGAAAATCCTTTAGTGGTGAGCACTGTCGACCTGGTAGGGTGCTTGTGCAGTTAATGGGCGGCTGCAATTTTTACAATTTCCACTGGATAAACGGATAGGGTCGCAATAGAGTTCTAGGCGATGGGTCTTGATGGAAAACCCATTTTTCGCCGCGACTTCTTCCTGAAGCTCTTCAATCTGGCAGTTTTCGAATTCGATAATTTTTTCGCAAGCTGTGCAGATGAGGTGGTCGTGATGACCTTTATGGGCAATGTTATCAAACTGGGTTTGCGAGCCGAAATGCTGTTCTTGCGCGACACCCATGTCGCAGAACAGTTTGAGTGTTCGATAGACGGTGGCGAGTCCGATATGCGGGTCTTTCTTCGATAAGAGTCGATACATTTGTTCAGCCGTCACATGCTCCATCTTTAAGAAGTTGTTTAAAATGTTTTCACGTTGACGGGTGAGCTTGAGATTATTTTTTGTTAAATGGTCTTTAAGCAGCTGCAGCTCTTTGGTGTTCTTAGCCATAGAAAAAACCCTTTTTGAAAAGTGGCTTATTTAAACTCAAAATGATCGCATGGTCAAGTTCGTTGACATCTTATGGTTTGCGTTTATTCATACTGACCCGGTGAATTCATGTCTTTGCCCCTCAAACTTGTAGATCGCTGGCTTGGATACTTATAATTCCCACGTGAGGCAACCAATTGATTCAAGTGAAATAGGTACCTTTCTTGGCTATGTTCTAGGCACCGGTACTTGAAATTTGAGTAGCCATAGAGCAATAGCCGTCGATATTTCGAGGGTATAGAGAAACTAGAATCGATCGTAATGCAAACATCGTATCATTCTCATTCAGTTAACTCGTAGTGGTAAGGGGTACGGAAATTCATGCGAAAGCCTTCTGAGATTACTGTGGATCGTGGTCTGTTGTTGTATTTGCTCAATTTAGCTGAGCCCCATGGGTTTATGAGTGATGTCAAGTTTCAACAACTGATGTTCCTGAGCGAATTGCAAATGTTTGGAAAAGGGTTTAAGGGCCTGCATTATGAATTTATGCGGTTTGCCTACGGAGCATTCAGCAAAGATGTGGACAATGATCTGTTGTTTTTGCGGAAGAAAGAACGGTTGGAAAATTTTAGTTTGACTGATCAAGCCCAACAGGTTGTGAAATTGATCGATCAAGCCGTGAAAGAATCTGAAGTGAATGAACAGATTATGGAAATTCTTCAGGAAGTGGTTGCGACATATGGACCTCAAGACAATGGCCAGGTCATGGAGTCAGTTGAAGCGATAGAAATTAGTTCCACCGATGAACTTGAGCAAAAAATCGCGATACGTGATATTTCTTTTCATACGGTCATGCTTGTTCCGTCACGTATTGAAGTGACTGGAACGTTTACCGTAACATCTGCTGAACTTGCTCGTCTCAATAAAGGGCTCGGGGCTTAACGGTAGTGATACGCTGAAGGGACCATCATGGCTTTCTGTCTCTTGGTTGGTGTGAAACGTGAGACGAAAGCCCGAATGTGTTGCGATGCGTTTCGCCTCACGTTTGACGTATGTTCTGGATGCAAATCTTTATTTCTTTTTTGAAGATTTCTCCACTGTAATCGAGTCTTTGAGCATTGCTAACTTCTTTTCCCCAATGCCCTTCACGTTGGCCAAATCCTGAATATTCTTAAAGTCCCCGTTCTCTTTTTTGTATTCCATAATCCGTTCTGCTAACTCAGGCCCAATACCGGGAAGCGTTTCAAGCTGAGCGGAAGTGGCACTGTTCAGGTTAATGGACATTTGCCCAGCAAAGCATATCGCCGTGCCGAAGAGAAGCGTTGAGCAAAATAAGGAAAGAACAAATACCCGCTTAAATAGTAATGTGAATGGCATTGAAGCCTCCTTTTATGTATGAGAGCGGATAATACCGCTCTGACCAATAAATGAAAGAAGGAGATTCCCCGTCCTTGGCGTCTTCCCCTCCCAGTTGCAACATGTCCTGGGGGGTAGCCTATGTTTCGTGCCCGAAAGGGTCAATTAGTCTTCTGGGGTATATAGAGGGATCTGTTGAAGAAATTGCGGCCGATGTCTGAGGTCTGAGAGAGGCTGAATTCCTCATCATAATGCATATGGTTATTATGCATTCTTGTGCACATGAGGGTAGAGATTTGGTCGAAGGCCATGTCTACACGTTGCGAGAGCTGTGGATGTTAAAGCCACTATGTTTCCGGCTCGATGGAAAAATCATAGAGGTTGCCGAATTTGTGTTCCAGATAGTTGAGGAACGGTTCTGGACTTAGGTCTTGACCTGTCACACGGCGAACGAGTTCTTCAGGCGAATACTGACGGCCCCACCGGTGAATCTTCTGGTTGAGCCATTCTTTCAGTGAGAGCAAGTTGCCTTCTGCTAGGCCAGGTTCTAGATTGGGAATTTCCTGCTTGGCCTGTTCATAGATCATTGCTGCGTACAGATTGCCCAAGGTGTAGGTAGGAAAGTATCCGAATGCGCCGAAGGACCAATGAACATCTTGGAGAACGCCGTTGGTGTCGTTATCTGGTGTGATTCCGAGATAGTCGTGCATTTTCTGATTCCAAATCTCAGGAAGATCTTCAACGCGGATTCGCCCTTCAATGAGATCAAGCTCTATTTCGAATCGCACCATAATGTGCAAGTTATAAGTCAACTCGTCAGCTTCTACGCGAACGAGGGAAGGTTGGACATGGTTAATCGCCAGATAGAAATCATCAAATGTCGTACTCTGAAGTTGTTCGGAAAACATGTGTTGAGCGAGAGGAAAAAAATGTTTCCAGAACGGTCGCGAACGGCCGACGGCATTTTCCCATAAGCGTGATTGACTTTCATGAATGCCTAATGAAACGGCTTCACCCAGCGGTGTTTCGTAGTGCTCAGGCAAGAGACCTTGTTCATACAGGCCATGTCCACCCTCGTGGATACAGCTAAACAAACAGGATTGAAAGTCTTTCTCGAAAACGCGTGTCGTCACGCGCACGTCATTGGGATGAAACGAGGTGGTAAAGGGGTGGGCTGATTCATCCAATCGGCCCCGTTCAAATTGGTACCCCATCTTTCTGAGGACGGTTTCCCCAAATTTAAGCTGGGCGGTGTGAGGAAATGATTGAGTCAAGAGTGAGGCATCCGGTTTCATTGATGAGTTGAGGACATGTTGAAGCAGTGAGACGAGACGAGGACGAAGGGTTGCAAGCAAGGGCTTCAGTGTTCCGACAGTTGAGCCGGGTTCAAATTCATCAAGCAAGGCATCGTATGGGGAGGCGGAATATCCGAGATATTGGGTTTCTTCGAGCTTGAGAGTAACGACCGTGCGGAGATTGGGTAAGAACAACGAAAAGTCATTCTTCTTGCGAGCCTCTGCCCACACTTGTTGTGCCAGGGAACATTCACGTTCGAGCCTATTGACAAAGGCTGATGGCAGTTTGCGAGCGTGATTAAAGTCACGCCAGGTTTCTCTGATAAGGGCTTGCGAAGATTCTGCTAATGATGTTCGAGTTTTTTCGAGAAATTGTCCTGTGGGGATATCGATCCAATCACCCAGGAGTTGTTCTGTTTCTGGAGATGTGAAGGCTTCATGGGCAAGGGTTTGAAGCGTGGCAATTTGCTCGGCCCTGGCAGGTCCTCCGCCAGATGGCATATACGTTTCCTGGTCCCAGGAGAGCACGGCTGAGGCGTTTTTGAGATGACGGATCGTACGTAATTTGGCTTTGAGAGAGTCAAGCGAAGCGTCTGAACCCACAGGAGTAGCTCCTTGTTATTGATGAGTGGTCGAAACGTTGAAGCAACTGTACGACAGGGATGCTGTTTTGGCAATGATGAGCATCAGAGACTGCCAAGAAGTTCTCGAAGTATGCTAAGCTTCTGACAAGTTGACGAATTTGCGAGTATTCATTCAATGAAGTCATTGGTATTACCAGAAATTGAAGCCTATGCCGAAGCGCATTCGATGGCGGAGTCGGATGTATGTCGACGTTTACGGGAAGAGACCTTTCGGACGATGGATCTCCCGCAGATGGTCGTCGGTCCGTTAGAAGGTGCGTTCTTAAAAATGATGATACGACTGGTGCAAGCCAAGCGTGTTCTCGAAATCGGGACATTTACTGGCTATAGCGCACTCTGTTTTGCTGAGGCGTTGCCCTCGGATGGATCGGTCATCACGTGTGATATCGATGTGAAGTCGACGACGCTCGCCAAGAAATATTTTGCCGAAAGTTCACATGGACAGAATATCGATGTCAAGCTTGGTCCGGCAATAGACACCCTTCAGACGGTCACCGGTCCGTTCGATCTCATTTTTATTGATGCGGACAAGGTGAACTATGTGAATTATTATCAGAAGGCGATGGACTTGTTGGCCAAGCGAGGCGTAATCTTGATTGATAATGTGTTATGGAATGGAGATGTCGTGCAATCACCTCCAGTTGATGACTCCACGGCTGCCATTCAAGAGTTAAATCGAGCCGTCCATGCCGATTCTCGTGTGTCGGCGGTACTCGTGACCATACGGGATGGCCTGCTTGTCATCACCCCGCAAGGCCAATAGCGTGTAAAGATGGATCAGATACTTCTCACATCATTATTGTTGGGGCTGGTCTTAGGAATTACGCATGCGCTTGACCCCGATCATCTTGTTGCCGTGGGGACGTTAGCAGCCGAATCGAAAAATCTTCGCCGATCGGCACTGTTGGGGGTCATCTGGGGTGTTGGTCATACCTGTGCATTGGGGTTGGTTGGTGCGTTAGTGTTACGTTTCAAGTGGACCATTCCCGAACAGCTTGAGACTGGACTCGAAGCGGCCGTCGGGGTCATGATCTTCGTCCTCGGTCTGCACCTTCTATGGCGATGCTGGCAACCCTGGACGGTACATGTGCATGAACATCGTCATGATGGAGCGACGCATTCCCATGTTCACCTTCATGGGCAAGATCAGCAAGCTCATCAACATCACATTTTGGGCTCGCGAGTGAAAGCCTTAACCGTGGGGTTTGTGCATGGTGTGGCTGGAAGTGCGGCACTCAGTTTAGCGGTGATGACCACGATGCCTTCCATGACAATGGGAATGAGTTATATTGCCGTATTTGGTCTTGGCTCAATTGGCGGCATGCTGCTCATGAGTACAATAATTAGCCTTCCATTTGTGTTTGTGCCAGGGACTTGGCATCACAACATGAAAGTCAGTGCTGCCCTTCTCGCTATCGGATTCGGTGGGTATTTTACCTGGTCGCTTCTTGGATAGTCGTTCCATACTTTTCTTTTCTTCACGCGACAGACAACAATTAA
>BQIX01000157.1 GCA_021604145.1 Nitrospirales bacterium | reverse complement strand
CGCATTCCCCATAAACTCGTCTTTTTCAGCGTCGTTAATCTCTCCAATATATTCAATCAAAGGATGGTCGAGTAGCGGTTGAATAACTTCCTCGAAATAGGCCTGATCTACCGGATCGACCTTGGCGGCAATGCGCAAAGGAATGCCCGCACGTTTCGCCGCTTCGATTGCTTGATCTGGACGTTTTTCGGGAGTCAGTCTTCCGACGAATGCCAGATAGTCCCCTGATGCGGGATGATAGGAGTAGAGATCCTTCGGTAGACCGTGATACACGGTGGATGCCCAATTCGCCCAGGGCAATGGTTGCCGTTGAGCGTGAGAAATGGAGATTAACGGCATTTCAGGATATTGTTGAAATACGGGAACTAACTCGGGTAAATCTAAGCGGCCATGTAAGGTGGTGAGCATTGGAGTCTCACAGCGCCGGGCGAAAGGAAAAGCCAGAAAATCTAAATGAGAATGAATGAGATCAAAATCATCAGCTGCCTGAAAGGCATTCTCTAACATTAATGTCGTGGGAGCTTGGGGAATGGATACACGAGATCCCTGACGAAGCGCAGAAGTCCCCATCGGACGTAACTGGCCTGCTGTCCTGGAATCTCCACTAGCAAAGAGCGTCACTTCATGGCCCAGTCGAACTAATTCTTCAGTGATATAAGAAACAATCCGTTCGGTGCCTCCATACAGTTTCGGGGGAACACTTTCAGCGAGTGGGGCAACTTGGGCAATTTTCATAATTGATCTCCTAGTTTTGGGTGAATGAGTATTGAAAGAGACATAGAATAATTAAAATTTCTTTTTATCAAGCAACCGACATGCCAAACTAAAATTAATAGGGGGATGAAAAAAAAGATGAATAAAATTGATGAGTTAAAAGATTATTCCATGAGGAAGCCATTCACAAACACACCCTGAAACGACGGAAGGTACGTAAATATTACAAATTCATACTGAATATAAATATAGAACTAATAAACATATGTTTTTTAGGTGTTTTTTCTTTCCTGTCGTAAAAATGCAACCCTTTTGTCAACATGTATGAAGGTGTTGTCATTCAAAACGATACTGAACAATAACTTCTTTGGCTCGTTTTTCTAGAATAAGAAAAGTTATCGTCATGAGTATGTAAATTTTTCTTTGAGCATGAAAAATTTACACGTCAGAAAACGAGAGAGTCGTGGATTATTTGAGTGGGACACGAGTGTAGAAGTATCCAGGCATCATCTTGCTCGAACACTATAGTGAGATGAACGCAGCCACTGTCATGGAATGTTTGGTATCAATCATGCGTAAATCTTAAACCGGGTTATTAGGTAGACAGCAGATATCCTAACCGCATGATATCCATAGAAGAGAGAATGCTGAAATGGCTGAGATGTTAATTAGTCAAGGGATATCATCGAGCACGCAAACCTAACGTGAGGTTTTATGGGTAACAACGTCATCGAAATTGGAAGCGAACAATATATTTTGGCCACTTCGGCTTTAGTCGATAACCAAACTCGAGTCTTGAAGCATGGAGAAACGTTTGGGATTTTTAATCCATACGGGGATATTCAACAGATAGGACGAGGAGGGGAGGGCATCTATCATGAGGGAACTCGATTTCTTTCACGATTTGAATTGAGTTTAGGTGAAACGCATCCTGGTCTGCTCAGTTCGACGATCAGACTCGACAATGCGTTACTTGCGGTGGATTTGACCAATGCCGATTTTCATGACAATGAGCAAACGTTCCTTCCACATGGCACTCTTCATATTTCTCGAGCAAAAATCTTATGGCAAGCTCGGTGTTTTGAAAGGATACGATTTGCCAATTATTCTTTAGAGCCGTTAGTCGTGAGTTTCTCTGTTCGATTTGAGGCGGATTTTTCAGATATTTTTGAGGTACGTGGAGAAAAACGTTCTCAACGAGGTCATGTGTCGGCGTCCTTACGCAATAACAAGAGTGTGGTCTTGCAATATGTGGGGTTAGACGGTATCTCAAGAGCTACGTATCTGAGAGCAGACCCCGTTCCAAGTGAATCCACAACTCAATCATTTCTCTTTGAGTTGGCACTGCAACCAAAAGAGGAAAAATCATTCGACATAGAGATTACCTGTGCCGTAAACGATCACGTGCCTGAATCCATGGCGTTTGTCGCCGCACAGAACCAAGCTGGTCGTGCATTGGAAAGAGCCAAGGAAAGATTTTGTACGATTGATACGGGGAATGAACAATTTAACGATTGGCTTAATCGATCGTTTCATGACATTTGTATGATGACAACAGATCTTCCAGAAGGTCTATACCCTTATGCGGGTGTGCCCTGGTTTAGCACGGTGTTCGGACGCGATGGAATTATTACAGCGTTAGAATGTTTATGGATAAATCCAGATCTTGCTCGAGGCGTATTACGCTATTTGTCCTCAACGCAAGCAACAGAGATTCTTCCTGAACAAGAAGCCGAGCCTGGGAAAATTTTACATGAGACGAGAAAAGGGGAAATGGCGGCGCTCAAAGAAATTCCGTTTGGACATTATTATGGCAGTATTGATTCGACCCCGCTCTTTATCATCTTGGCCGGTGCTTATTATGAACGAACGGGAGACAAAGAATTCATCAAGGCTATATGGCCGAACCTCAATCGTGCATTAGCTTGGATTGATCATTATGGGGATAAGGACAAAGACGGATTTGTGGAATATTTGGGGAAGACCTCCAATGGATTAACGCAGCAAGGTTGGAAAGATTCATCTGATTCTGTGTTTCACGCCGACGGCACCTTAGCCGAAGGGCCCATTGCCCTATGTGAAGTACAAGGATATGTCTATGCGGCCAAACTGGCGGCGTCGAAGGTGGCCACCGTTCTCGGGTATACAGAACAGGCGAAGGAATTATGTGATCAAGCCAGCGCTCTTCAGTCACGGTTCATCCAGAAGTTTTGGTCAGATGAATTGGGAACATATATTCTCGCCCTGGATGGAAAGAAACAGCCGTGTCAGGTTCGATCGACCAACGCGGGCCATACACTCTTCACGGGAATCGCGAAGCAGGAACATGCCGAGCACATATTCAAGGGGCTGTTACGAGAAGATTTTTCTTCTGGCTGGGGGATTCGAACAATTCCGACTGACGAAATTCGATACAACCCGATGGCGTATCATAATGGGTCTGTGTGGCCGCATGATAATGCCTTGATTGCCTATGGCATGAGTCGCTATGGATTCACAGATGGGATTCAACATATTTTAGAGAGTCTTTTTGATATGAGCATTCACACTGATCTCCATCGTCTGCCTGAGCTTATTTGCGGATTCGAACGAAGACCTGGAGAAGGCCCTATCCTCTACCCCGTTGCGTGTGCCCCACAGTCTTGGGCGGCAGGAGCAGTGTTTTTGCTCATACAGGCCAGTTTAGGAATTTCTTTTGATGGAGCAGAACAAGAGATTCGATTCACGAATTCCTATCTTCCAGAATTTTTACCGTCCTTACAAATACAAAACCTTCGTGTAGGGAATCTTTCCGCAGACTTGCAGGTCACTCGGAAGAAATCAGACGTGATGATTAAAGTGACAAGAAAAGATGAGCAACTCAATATTGTCACCATTAAGTAATTCTTAGCTGAGAATGACGGTCATCTTGAAGCGTTTCTCATATGGTGAGAATTCAGGATGACTCGGTCTTACGTTTTTGTCTGTCAAAACGTTTCTTCTTCGCTGTAAAAATACGAGTATTCATTCACATCTCCTGGCTCACCTATCAAAGAGTAATGCCTCTTTCTGCATGGTCAAGAAGGAGGGACCTTTAAAACTTTCAGCTTTCATGGAGAAAGACTCTAACGGTATAATTTATTGAGTAATAAATTATATGAATAGAGACTAGGTGTGTCTGGTGAAAAGGAATAGGAAAAAGCATGGACAAGGTCGCCATATTTGCAGACGTACAAAATATTTATTATACGGTCAAGCAACAGTATCACTGTCACTTTGATTACAGTGCCTTTTGGAAGCAAGCGACGGCCAATCGGAATCTCGTCAAGGCTTTGGCCTATGCGACGGATAAAGGCGATCAAAAGCAACAAGCGTTTCAGCAGATTCTGGAGAGAGTCGGCTTTGAGATAAAACTGACGCCCTATCTCCAACGTCGTGATGGGTCGGCCAAGGGTGATTGGGACGTGGGGATTGCTTTAGATATGCTGGAGTACGCCAAGCTCGTCGATACACTTATTCTTGTTTCAGGAGATGGAGATTTTACTGCAGTGGTGAAGAAAGTCATCCAGGAGCATAACGTATCGGTCGAAGTCTATGGCGTACCTGATTTGACCGCCGCTTCTTTGATCAAATCCGCCTCACGCTTTGTGCCAATTCACGGAGACATGTTGTTAGCGATTCCGACAACTTGATAATTGCGAGAACCGATACCTACTGTCAGATTCAGAGATAGGAACGGGCATATATGCAAATAAAAAATCAAGGAAGAATTTCACACAGACATCTATTTATACAGGGTATCCTCTTAAGCACTGTCATACTCTGTCTCCTGTTCACCGGTTGTGTGACATTTGATTCACCCAAGAGGCTGCTGACTGCGACGTCGGTAGACCTGTCTCGATATGTCGGGAAATGGTATGAGATTGCGAGGCTGCCGATGTGGGCACAGCGAAATTGTCTGCGGTCAACGGCAGAATACCGTCTACTAGATTCCGGTAATATTGGTGTGCGAAACGCCTGCGTGACGGAAGATGGTGAACGGCAAAGCATTGAAGGCGTGGCCACAATGATCGACCAAGAACATCACGCAAAGTTCAATGTAGTGTTCGACCAATGGGCGGCAAAGTTGGCAGCGTTCTTTCTGTCGTCAGAGGAGGGAAACTATTGGATCCTGCATGTGGATCCGGACTACCGTTACGCGGTGGTGGGTACACCAGATCGAGAGTATGTCTGGATTCTCGCTCGCACACCGAATCTTTCGGAATCCATCTATCAAGATCTCGTCACGTTTAGTCACGGTCTTGGCTTTGCGACTGAGAATCTTATCCGTGCATCGCATGCGTCTCCTTGACGATCTTGACTGGATATAGTGTTGTCAGTTTCATCGAATCTGTTTTGATTCTGACGCTCAACGCGTGAGTGCAACGACGGCGACGTCGGCATTCAGGTTGGGGTCGTCGATGATCTCTTTTCCGCTCTTCGAGTTGAAATAGATCGCCTCCAGAATATGGATTCCCCGATTGACGCACAATTCTTGAAAATCCAGAATCGACGGGAAGCGACGGTTGGGGGTGTCGTGCCAATCGTAGGCGTACAGTCCTTCTTCTTTGGGAAGTCGTCCCTCGCGTAGAAACGTCTCACGCATCGGTGCATGGGCGAAGTTGGGGAAGCTCACGATTCCGCGCCGCCCGATCCGCACGACTTCGTCGAGCACGCCAGCCACATCCACGATCGACTGCAGCGTCTGCGACAAGAGCGCGACCTGGAAGCTCTGGTCTGGAATGGCTGAAAGTCCCTTATCAAGGTCTGCGTGAATGACGAGGTGTCCCCGTTCGATGCATTCCACGACCTGTTCCTGATCCCTCTCGACGCCAAGAAGTGGTGTGTAGCCCCGGTCACGCAAAATCGAGAGGAGTTCCCCATTTCCACAGCCGAGGTCCACGACGCTCGCGTTTTCGGGCATCAGACGAAGAATCATTTCATAGTCGAGACGCTGACCATGGAAGATGCTTGTTGGTTGGTCGATGCGAGATCCGGACGAAACGGACGAAGAGCTGGCTGGAGGAGGATCACTGGCGAGAAAGGCGCGAATCATTCGGCCTCCATCTTCCATAGTATTCTCCAGTAAGAAAGAGTCATGACCGGCGGGACTCTCTATCTCACAACTGCTTACGGGTTTGGATTGCGCCACGAGTGCATCGACAAGCTGACGGGACGCTGAGGCCGGATAGAGCCAATCGCTCGAAAAGCTTAAAAACAGCCAGCGACAAGCGGACGGTGCCAAAGTCTTCGCCAGTTTCTGTTTGCTGTCGCCAAGATCAAAGAGGTCCATTGCGGTGGAGAGGGTGACATAGCTGTTCGCATCGAACCGCTCAACAAAACGATCACCCTGGTGCGCCAAGTAAGAGCCGACTGAGAAGGTACTCTCGAAGGCCGAGTCAACCGATCGAGGTTGCAAACGCGTGGGATCGAATTTGGCACGCATCGACTCATCGGAAAGATAGGTGACGTGCGCCAGCATACGCGCCAGTGCAAGACCTGCTTCAGGTGCCGGTCCATCGTAGTACTGGCCTCCTGCAAAATGCGGATCGTGGCGAATCGCGTTGCGGCCTACAACATCGAAAGCGATGCCCTGCGAGCTGAGCCGTGCCGAAGCGGCGAGCACGATGCTCGACGTGACGGCTTCAGGATAATCGATGGCCCAGGTCAACACTTGTAACCCACCCAGCGATCCTCCAATCACCGCATGGAGTCGTAAAATCTCAAGGTGGTCAATGAGACGCCGCTGAACCGCGACCATGTCACGCACTGTGATGATTGGAAACTCAGCCCCGTAGGGTTGAGTACCTTTCGGATTTACGAAGTTGGGTCCCGACGTTCCGCGACAACCGCCCAGCAGGTTGGAACAGATCACAAAATACCGGTCTGTATCGATCGGCTGACCAGGGCCGACGAGGATCTCCCACCAGCCAGGAGTATCTTGCTCGTCATGTCGAACAACATGCGAGTCTCCACTCAAGGCATGACAAATGAGCACGGCATTGCTGCGCTCTTTGTTGAGTTTGCCCCACGTCTCATAACAAATCGTGACGTCCTTGAGTCGACCACCATTCTCGAGTTCTAGCGCGTCATGTGAAATCCACGTCTGTGCGTGTTGGAGAGGAGGGCCGATTCGTCGAACGTTCGCATTAGATGGAGGACTCACGACAGTGTCTCAGGGATTTCGTCTGGCCTAGCGACTAGCCTGTAGGGCTTGATCCAGATCGGCGATGATGTCGTCCGCATCCTCGATGCCAATGGAGAGGCGGATATATTCCGGGGAGACGCCCGCCTTGACCTGTTCTTCTGGAGTGAGTTGTTGATGGGTCGTCGAAGCCGGGTGAATCACGAGCGTTTTGGCGTCACCAATATTAGCCAGATGGCTGGCTAACTTTACGTTTTCGATGAACTTCTTGCCGGCCGTTTCTCCACCTTTAATGCCAAAGCCAAGTACCGCGCCAGCGCCAGTGGTTAGATATTTTTGAGCCGTCTTGTAGTGCGAGTGGCTTTCGAGGCTTGGATAGTTCACCCAGTCCACACGGTCGTGGGCTTCGAGAAACTTGGCGGTTGCTCGTGCGTTCTCGCAATGACGCGGCATTCGTAAGTGCAAAGTCTCGAGACCTTGCAGCGTGAGAAACGAGGCAAAGGGGCTCATAGCCGCACCGGTATCGCGGAGCCAATGTGTTCGCATATGGATGATATACGCAATGTTGCCCATCGGACGCAGCACTTCTTCAAACACCGCTCCGTGGTAGGACGGTGAGGGGGCACAGAATTCCGGCCAGCGTTCCGGATGATCGGCCCAGGGAAACCTGGCGCTATCGATGACCGCCCCGCCAACATGAACGCCGTGACCGCCAATGAACTTTGTGGTCGAATAGGTCACGATGTCGACTCCGTGTTCGATGGGGCGCAAGAGCACTGGCGTCAGCAGAGTGTTATCGCAGATGGTCGGAAGACCCTGCGCGTGCGCCGCATCCGCGATCATCTTAAAATCCGGAACGTCGTTTTTTGGATTACCAATGCTCTCGAAGAACACGCAACGCGTGTTCTCATCAGCGAGCTCGGCTATTTGCTCAGGGTGATCTGCGTTAAAAAACCGGACCTCGATCCCAAGGTTCTTGAGTGTTGTCGTAAAAAGCGTCCAGGTCCCACCGTAGAGACTGGTTGAGGAAAGAAAATTCTGACCAGCGTGGCAGATGGTCA
>BQIX01000156.1 GCA_021604145.1 Nitrospirales bacterium | reverse complement strand
TTCTGGTGTGCAGCTGACATGTATTTCTGGAATGCGGGGGATTTTGGCAGCCGAAGACGTGAAGGCCGTTATTCGTCATCCTGATATTCATAATCCACCCACTACTTTGTTGTGTTTAGAACAAACACATAATTGCGGTGGAGGAACGGTGTATCCTTTGTCGACGATTCACGAATTAACGGACGTGGCACGATCGAACGGATTGGCTTTACATTTGGATGGGGCTCGGCTTTTTAATGCCGTGGCGGCGACCGGAATTTCGGCTGCAGATTACGCGAGTCCGTTTGATACCGTTTCCTTTTGTTTATCAAAAGCCTTGGGGGCTCCGGTTGGATCACTCATTGTGTCAGATGATACACGGATTGCCAAACTTCGACGATTGCGGAAAATGTTTGGTGGCGGGATGCGTCAGGCTGGCATTTTAGCAGCCGCGGGGGTCTATGCGTTGGAACATCATGTGGCGCGGTTAACTGAAGATCATCAACATGCCAAACGTTTGTCGCAGCTCTTATCCAAAATCCACGGCGTTCAGTGTGACCCAGACGACGTTGAAACCAATATGGTTCTGTTTCAGGTTGACAGAAAACTTGGGACAACGGATGAATTACTTTCTCATTGTCGTGAGGCCGGGGTGTTATTAAATGCCGTGGGTGATCGGTCATTTCGAGTGGTGACGCATTTGGATGTGTCAGCTGAGGATATTGAAAGCGCGGGTCGCATGTTTGCTAAAGCGTTTTCCTGAACCTAACTGAACAACGTTGACAGTCTGCTCGGACCATTTCTACAATTTATTCGTTCTCATATTCTATTCTGACATAAGGAGTCTGAACACGTGAGTAAGATGCAAGCTGTGTCGTTTCAACAAATCACGAAGATTTTAGAATTAACAGATGAGTTGAATCTCTCTCGGGAATGGGTGGAGATACCGCTTTCGCCAGAAAGTCCGGGGTCGGTTAAAAAACTACCCAATGGAAAGCTTGAGGTCGTGGTGGATGCTGATATCCCATTTGACGAATGGTTTCCTACCATCCAGGAAAAGATTCAGGCTGTCATACAGGAATAAGAAACAGGATTCGTTCAGTTACAATGGAATTGGTGAATTGACCGAACGGTTGATCAGTTGATTGAGAAACTTTCAATGTGAAAGAAAGATGTGATTGATGGCGGTTCGGGATAGAGATTGGCCGGGACATACTAGTTGGTATTGTTGCCAAGTGTGTGGTCGTCTCTGGACCTTTCAGGGGAGTGATGTCGTGGCTCTTGATTTAAGCTGCGCGTTAGGCCCAGCTCAGGTAAGCGATGGTGTTCCCTGTCGAACCTGCACGATATGTGACGGGACCTGTCACGCGCCAGCTGCAGAAATATAAGAAAGCCAGAAAGATTCTTTACAGGAAATATGAAATACGCTTCACGAACGACGGCCTTTTTCTATGAGGCGACAGCCACGGCTTTTCCCTTCATGTCAGACTCACCTTCCTTGCCTTTGCTTTTCTCTACTGACCATTCCTTTGGGCTAATCGTGAGTAGATGGCCTTTCAATGTATAAAATTCCCCCTGTGGAATTTCTATATGTCCCCCGTCTTTGAGATGCAAATCAAGAACGGTCTTTCCTGATTCTTTCATTCTGAGGAGAAATCGCTTTTCACTTTTCACAAGATCATAGGCTCCCTGCTCATTGATGACCATCGAGCTACGCTCTACTTTGGCATGGAGCTTTCCGACTGAATCGAAAATAGCAAAGTTGACGCCGAGTGGGCCTTCTGGTTTTCGTAAATGCAGTTCAATTTGCGGGAGCCCTTCAATTTCGATGATTCCATCGGAATTTCGATACCAATGTGGCCCTATTTTGACATCCATACGTTCATTCTTCCTTTCCCTGTGAGTTCAAAATGATAATTGCAAAAATCGAATTCAAGGAGGATACGAGCAAGTTTACCGGATCATGCTCCTTAATCGAACAACAGGCTCGATTCGGTTCTATTTTTTTTTGATACGGTTCAATATCAGAGCAATACACCCCCCAAGAAGCCCTCCTCCCACAATGGGTGGGCCCAACTCCACTAATTTGGCATCCCAAATAGGTTCTTGAGCGACCATCAAATCTCGCATTCCGCCTTGGATCATGATCACGGCTAAGGCCATCATGGCACCAACCATGAACCACCATCGAAAGATTTTAAAAGACTGCATGTTAGGAACCTATCCAAGATTCGACTGATCTACTGCGGTTGCATTGGATGTGGCCAGATTTTCCGATCCTTTTCGTTAACTAGGACACCTGTAATAGACATATTTGAGGAGGTGGTGTCCAACTCAAAGCTAAGTCGTCGCATCAAAAGCACCAAGGATATGGTCTTACCGTGTCCTAGCCCACTAATTCACCTCAAACGATCGCAAAATCTGACTCACGAGACCACCCGTGATCTGCGCATTCAGAGTGTCTTCGTAAACTTACAGCGACTATCTAATCTCAGTGACCGTCGACCCACATCAATCGTGGTCTAGACATCCGCCCACAGCCTCGTGACGATCGCTCATCTCGGACAGGCTCTTAGTCGGTCTATACGGTTATGGGACGATCAAATGTCCGATATTGAATTGCTTCCGCGACATGTGGGGGAGCAATGATGTCGGATTCGGCTAAGTCGGCTATTGTTCGTGCGACTCGCAGAATACGGCCAAAGGCCCTCGCTGAGAGCCCAAGCTGGGAAACAGCACGTTCTAACAGGTTCTGCCCTGCCGGATCAATCGCACAGTACTGTTGTAGGTGACGTGGTTTGAGTTGTGCATTGCTGAATAACCGGTCTTTTTGATATCGGGACGTTTGGCGTTTGCGGGCAGCCGTCACTCGTTGCCGAATAACGGCAGATGTCTCGCCAACCGCAGCTTTGGATAAATCGCTAACCGGAACAGCCGGAACATCTAGTTGAATATCCAATCGGTCGCGTAATGGTCCAGAAAGGCGGGAGCGATAGCGACGAATTTGATAGGGCGTACAGAGACACTCATGGCTGCGATCGCCAAGATATCCACAGGGGCAGGGGTTCATGGAGGCGATGAGCATCATACGTGCTGGATAGGTGAGTGTGGCGTTCACACGGGTTATGGTCACGGTTCCATTTTCCAATGGTTGCCGAAGTCCATCAAGTACCGATCGTTTAAATTCCAGCACTTCATCCAAAAATAACACACCGTGATGAGCCAGTGAGACTTCACCTGGTCGGGGAATCGTCCCTCCACCGATCAGTCCGGCATCTGATATATTGTGATGTGGGGATCGAAACGGTCGTGTCGTGATGAGTGGAGAACTGGGGCCCAATGTCCCTGCGATGCTATGTACTTGACTGGCTTCGAGGCGTTCCTGCATCTGCATGGGAGCAAGAATGCCGGGTAATCGTTGGGCCAGCATAGTTTTTCCAGACCCTGGTGGCCCAACCATTAAGATGTTGTGGCCGCCGGCGGCAGCGACCTCCAGTGCGCGTTTCGCGCGCAGTTGTCCTTTTACATCGGCAAAATCTTCGTCCAATACGGTTTCAGACCACATGAACTGGCGTGTGTTGTGTTGTGTCGGAGCCAGTACAATTGAGCCATTCAAAAATTCTACAACTTCCGGCAGGGTGTGAACGCCATACACCGCAGTATCTTCAATGACGGCAGCTTCTTCGGCATTGGCAATCGGAAGAAGCAACGGATGAGTTTTCCGGCACACCAACCCGATTGATAGGGCACCCGTCACGGGCTTAATTCGTCCATCGAGCGAAAGTTCACCGACAAAAACAAACCGCTCAACCACGTCTGGTGAAAGTATGCCTTCCGCAACCAGCATGGCGATGGCAATAGCAAGTTCAAGCCCGGCACCTTCTTTTTTGATGCCAGCAGGAGCCAAGTTGACGGTGATCTTTTTGGGGGGAAACTTAAATCCAGTATTCTTGAGGGCGGCTCGAACACGATCACGACTTTCGCGTACTGTCGTATCAGGCAATCCCACGATCGAAAATTGAGGTAGCCCACCGCCGATATCGACTTCGACCTCGATTAAGTGCGCTTCTAATCCCCACAGGCCAGCACTCAACACTTTAGCTATCACACATTTCTCCTTGCATCTTGATCGCCATTATTGTGAGCACTTACGTGAGAGTATAGGAATGCTTTTTAATTTTTTTCAATGAGGAGAATATCTGGTACGTAGTTCTTTCATTGTCCATAAGAGGGGGTATTGATAAATAGGCTGACCGAATGTGGTAGAACCCTCTGTTACTCAGTCATGGGTGATATTCCCTTTTATTGAATCTGCAAGATTTACTATCATGAGATTGGGGTGTGGAACTCTCTGTAGGTATGAGTTATGGCTTTGCACCAGTAATGCAAGAGTCCGATTTTTGAACGTTTATTGGTCGTAGATGGTGTTATCCAATTAGATACGTCACGTATCTAATTGGATAATTAAGTAATTTAAAAGGGGCTCAGTTCCCAGTTGTGGATTCTGACTTTAGGAGTGGAGCCCTATGGAAAGAAATTTAGTATACGACTTCTCGTGGTAGAAAAAAGGCCTGGAAGGGAACAATTGTTAGCGCGAAAGTTTGACGGTTAGGCATAGGATTGTTTTAGGTCGCTCTTGATTGCATTTTCATTCAAGATTTTTCTTAGTAGAGCGCTCGATCTTATTCCCTGTAAAGTGGCCACAACTGATACAGAGGACACAAAATGGTGTCAGTTCGTTATTCCAATCTGAATGAATTCGGTTTTCTGGAACATCATCATCTGGCCAGTCGGCCGGATAGCCCTCTCTCGTGATCTTCTGTCCGCAGGACGGGTTTTTGCACTCAATAACACTGAGGACTCGTCCACGCATTTCATCCATTATTCAACTCCTTGATGAAGCTGCTCCTGTGTATCGTGACCCTTGGTCTGTACGATCAAATATGCCAGATTATGGAGTCTTTTGTCTTCTCAGTGCTTGCCATGTCCATTTTCAGGTAAATGTAAAATGCGAGTACAGGGTTCAGTCATCGCTGAGCAGTAGGATAGTGTTCGATGCTGTCTGTGGTGTAGACAATTGGGGGTGATTTTACCCTAGGCTTTTTCCTGTTGATGCTTATCGCGAATGGTATTTGCGCGAGATTCGAGTGAGTCGGCTTCTTTATCTCGGTTATTGTTTTTGAGGTGGCTGGCATAATTTCGCAATGTGCGCTCCAAGAGGGGATGATCTTTTCCCTTTGTTTTTTCAATTATATTGATGGTGTGTTGAAATAATTCTTCGGCCTTTTGTGTTTGATTTTGAGTCGCATAGACTAAGGCCAGGTTGTTCAGAATTCGTGCTAATCGTGGATCTTCTTTTCCCAACTTTTTCTCAAGACTTTCTCGAGCACGTTCAAGAAGGTTTTGAGCTTTATCGTATTGATTTTGGGCATGATACAAAGAGGCTAATTGACTCAAGCTCGCGGCAACTTGCGGGCTGTCTGGCCCTAACGCTTTTTCGTAGATGTTCAGAATTCGTTTCAATAAGGTTTCAGCCTGTTTGTAATCTTGTTGCTCATTGTAAAGCATGGCGAGGTTGTTTAGGCTGCCAGTAATTCGTGGATTGTCGGCTCCCATGGACTTTTCATTAATGTCAACAGCTTGTTGGAGCAAGGCTTCTGCGTCATCCAGACGTTTCTGGGCTTGATAGAGAAGGGCTAAATTATTCAAGTGTGGAACGAGATTCGTGCTGTCTGGTCCTGAGACCTTTTCGATGATGCTCAGGGCACGTTTGAGATATGGCTCGGCTTGCTCATATTCTTGTTGACGGGCGTGAAGTTCGGCAAGGTTTTTAAGGTCATTGACCAAATCTTTGTGATCTTTCCCCAGTTCCTGCTCTCTCATCTCAATAGCTTGTTGAAACAACGGCCGAGCTGTATCGTATTGTTCTTGTGCGTAATGGACGGCTCCTAAGTTACTCAACGTCGTTGCCAGGTCAAGTAGTTGAGATTTTCCACCTTTTTTGTAGATCTCAACAATTTTCGTTAAGTAGTGTTCGGCCTTTCCATATTCACCTTGCGCATCGTAGAGGATGGCCAGTTTATTTAAACTTTTAGCAAGACGGGGATCTTGGCTCTCTTCTTTTTGAGCTTCCTGTAATGCGGCGGTGTATTCTCTTTCCGCTTCTGGGTATTTACCCTGCTGGAGCAGTTGGTCCCCGTTTTCGGTATATTCATCCCAAACCGTGGTTTCTTCTGTGCACCCTTGGCTAATTGTGAGAACAAGGCATAAGCTGATTAGCCAATGCCTGAGTGTGTGGTCTGGTCTAGTTGTTGATTGTGAATGAGGCATGGTTTGTGTCTAATCCCTATTTGTTATCGATTCTTCGAGATGGTCTACCGCACGATTGTACTCTACTGATTTGATGGTTGTCAGTTCGAAAAGGGAAAAAGCCTCTGGTCGTTATATGTCGTGGAAAAGGTCGATTTGTTGAGGTCCTGGTCGTCGGAAAGTCTGAGGAATGGGTTGGTTCGTCTTTTCGTGATACCCTAATTTTTTGCAACTCAACTGGAACAGTTGTTCAATCATCTGCCAGATTGGGCCGTGTCCGTTTTGGCGTGCGAAGAATTTTTCTTCTGAAAGTGAGCCATTCCGCAATTCTCGTATACGATGCATGATTTTCTGGATTTGGTCTGGGAATTGTTGAGTCATTCGTTCGATAAAGACGGGTTCCACGTTTCCGTTGAGGCGAAGGAGGCTGTAGGTCGCGGCTGTGGCCCCGGCCTCATGTGCTCTTTTCAGAATGGCGGGTATGTCCTGTTCATTAAGGCCAGGAATGATTGGGGCAAGGGAGACGGCGGTTGGAATGCCCATCTGAGAAAGCTGCTCCATAGCTTCAAACCGCCGTGAGATTGACGGGGCTTGAGTTTCAACTTTTCGCGCGGTCTCATTCTTCGCAAACGGGATACTGAAGTACACGCGAATCCAGGCATCTTTATTTAGTTGCTGAAGAATATCCCGATCTTGGGTAATGAGAGGGGATTTTGTAATAATTCCGACTGGATTTTTGTACTCATGGCAAACTTCGAGACAGGCTCTGGTAAGTCGATAGCTGGATTCAAGCGGTTGATAACAATCAGTATTGCCTGAAAAGACAATCAATTCTCCTTTCCATGATCGCTTGTTGAATGTTTGGCGGAGTTGCTCTGGAGCATTTGTTTTGACGATGAGTTTTGCATCAAAGTCAGTCCCAGCCCCCAATCCCCAATATTCGTGGCTTGGTCGAGCATAGCAGTACGCGCACGCATGGAAGCAACCTCTGTAGGGATTCAAGCTCCAGCGAAAAGGCAGGTCAGGACTTTCGTTGCGACTAAGAATGTTTTTCGCCTGTTCATGATAAACGGTGAGTGTCGTCTGACTTGTCGGGTCGAGAAGCACTCGTTGTTCTGACAGGAAACGATTTGCTGGATTGGAAATGACTTTCATGAATGAACAATCGTTTTTTTCTTCAAGACAATCGAACGTATAAGCCTTTGCATGATGCGTGTTTTGATGGGGTGATGTCTGATTCGGTCGTTCTTAGAGAATATGTCGTTCTCTGTTCTTTCGACGAATTCTCGGCTAGCCTTTTCTTGTAATCACAGATTGAACATTTTTCCTTGTGTCGAGAAGAACACATGATGTTGCTCAAAAACAATCTACACAAAGCGGTGCATCCATTGTCAGCAGGGTGATCTGTCGGTAATTTGGTCAGTCAGTTATCATGAAGATGCAGGGACCATTCTCTTTTCAGGGTCATGTATGGTCACGATCCTCATGTTTTTATGATACGTGTTATTTCAGGTGTTTCCTTGTTTGGTTACATGAATTCTTGTAGACTTCTTTTAGGGTCCTTACTTGTTGTTAAAGGCCTTTCCCATTGCCCCCGTAGCTCAGGTGGATAGAGCAGCGGTTTCCTAAACCGGAGGTCGGACGTTCAAATCGTCTCGGGGGCACCATTTCATT
>BQIX01000155.1 GCA_021604145.1 Nitrospirales bacterium | reverse complement strand
CCACCCTACTTGCAGTTTCTCTAGCATGTGCCAACCCAGCTTTGCTTCCTAAGCATCCCGGCTATCCTGCAAAAGGCAAATCGCCAGCGACGGGGCAAGCGACAGCTAACGATCAAGGTCAAGGAAATGTGACGAACATTGTCGGTTCGACTATGCCAGGTGACCTCGCATCAGTGAATGATGTTTCCGACCCCAACAGAAAGCGTGTGAAGAAGTCGATGGGTGCCGGTCGATTGCCAGAAGTTGAAGGGCCTCTCAACAAGGTCAACATTAATCCTGGTGGTGCGAAGTCTACAGTGATTAAGTAACGTCGACAGTCTTTTTTCATTATAGTGTGCTAAAAGGAAGAGCTCCTGAATGGAGTTCTTCCTTTTTTTTTGATAAATCTTGTTTGCCCTTAAAGCTTAGGCGTCAATATGAATTTGGATTTGGTCCAAAAAGTTTTTGATTTAGCGGACAAACTCTTAAAAACATAGGAGGATAAGCACCGTCAATTTCTTTCGTGACCAAACCGTATTGAGCGATCAATTAAAGGTTCGAATTGATGAAAATGGACCTCTCACATTTCATGAATTTATGACCTCTGCCTTGTATGATCCTGAACATGGATTTTATACAAAAGGTCCATTAATTGGTCGTCCAGAAGGAGCGTTTAATACCAATGCGATGTTTCCAGCCTTTGCCTTTGCTTTGACGCGGGTGATCCAGCAAGCAGAAGCACTCATTGGTGAACCTCTAAGAGTATTGGAGTTTGGGGGAGGGACGGGTGAGCTTGCTTCAAATATTCTTTCGTTCCGGTCATCTTCAGTCAATAACTACATCATTATCGAAACAAGTCCTTCGCTAAGGGAGCAGCAGAAACAGAGAGGGATTACCACTTTTAGCAGTCTGGAGAATCTTTCGCCGGCTCCAACATTTGTTTTTGGAAATGAAGTGTTAGATGCGCTGCCGGTTCATCGAGTCATGCGTGATGGGACGGGGGAACTCCTTGAGCTGTATGTGGGGCTTGATGAAGATAGAGAATTGATGGAATTCCCGCGCCAGCCTTCTACACCTCTACTAGCTAAACGTCTTCAAGATGAACAAATCAATCTTGGCCGTGGGCAAGTTGCAGAAATCTGTCTAGATCTTGATGATTTTCTCTGCGCAATACAACACGTAGTATCAAAAGGGTATGTGGTGTTTATTGATTACGGTGATGAAGCCGCAGACCTCTATTCTTACAAGAAGCTCAATGGGACCCTGAGGTCGTTTCGCTCGCAAAAACCAACGTTTGACCCGTTCGACGCTGTAGGAGAACAAGACCTTACGGCAGACGTAGATTTTACGGCTCTCAAACTGGCTGCAGTCAAGGCAGGGTTTAGCTATTTGGGAAGTAGCCGGCAAGGGACATGGTTAAAAAGCATTGGTATTGACCAGTATGTATCCCAGACTCAGAAGAAACATCATGCTCAAATGGAGATTGAACAATTAACCAGTATGGCTTACTTGGGGAGTTGTTTCGATGTTTACATATTTAAAACCGTTGGAGTACCTGATGGTCTGACCCTACACCTTTAATGTGAGTCTATAGCCGTTTCAGTTATACCGAAACGATAACGCGCCAACTTATATACTGTTGATATTCAATACGTGAGAGAAAATGCCAATCATTGTCAGGTGCCGAGTGCGTCTCAGTAAGAGTTGGACTGACAAAGAGCACTAGCGTGTTACGCGTTCGTGGCCTAGGCCATCTATGATCACGATCGTGAGTGCCCTAGGGATTTTCAGTAAAGATTGAACCGACAAGGCCAGTGGTGCGTTGAGCATTCGTGGCCTAGGTGCCCCTGGAACGTATTTGAATTCGCTAAAGTGCCAATTATTCCAACAGACTGCCAAAAAAAACCACACGAAGCCTTGTTTTTATTGCCAATTTGTTTTATCCTCTTTTTACTATTGTGTGTCATAATACGAAACACTAATTTTTTTGACACAGTTTATAACAATTCCTTCATATTTTATTCCGCTCGATGTGGCAACAGTGTCACAGCATGTTCATGACTACAGTTTCTCTTTCATCCGTACTCTCCTGTATTTTTTCTCAATTTATCCCGCCTTTATTATCGCGTTCCGTTTTCTAAGCTGACAGTTTTGAAGGTCAACGGACGTTTGGACAGAAAAGCACTTTATGTCTTCCCCTCTTGGCATGAGTGATGCATGAGCTATGATTGTCGTAATCAATGGCTAGTGCGAAATCCAATGACTTCTCGTTAACTTATGCATGATGCAATAAGTCGGAAGTAATGGAAGGACGACAAGAAGGCAGGAGGCTTTCAAACAGAAGGAGGTATCAACATGAACTGTACCCGTTGTAGTGGACTCATGGTTGTGGATAATTGTTTAGACATTAAAGGTGGCCCTGGTGAATTGTGGATAAAGGCACTTAGGTGTGTCATGTGCGGCAATCTTGTTGATCCAACAATTAATCGTCACCGTACTGGTTTTAAGGCAGAAGTCCTCCCATTTCGAAAACGACTCCGCAGAGCACCTAGGACCCCTGTGGCTCGTCTGTCAGCCTGACGACAGGTGTGTAGGATATCGTTTTCTTGAAAGACCTGGTGGCGTACAAACGTTACGGCGCGTCTTTCCTTTCCCCCTCTCTTGGCTTGCGGTTTATAACTGAGCATTCAATCTGACTCGGATGTTTGCTGCAGAAGCCTCTCCTTGTTTCTTGTACGCCTTCTGGGCATTCCTATAGAAGTGCAATCCACATTGGTCATTGACCCACGGAACAAACGTGGCCTAGGGCACCTGCAATCCTCTGTTCAGAATTCAACAGAGATTCAAGCAAAAGAGGTCTGTGCAAATGCTGATCGGCCTACGGAACTCACGTGGCCTAGGATACCCTTTCCTCTAAACTGGAAATTAATTGGATTTGCTATAGCATGGAGGATAATGAGTTTAGGGACCTCAGTCAGTGTGGACTAGCGAGTTCATTGAGAAGTTGTTGGAATTGAACTGAACATAAGTATTCGACGATTTTTTTCTTCAGATGGTTGCCGTCACGTCTCAGACATCATAAACTCCTCACGAGAGAGAAATTCCTATCGCTCCGCCCCTCAGACAACTAGAGACTTCTTGGTGCGTGCCCAAGCACGAATTCATTTAATCACGGTGATGAGCAATCGAAGAAGGATGAGACTATGACATCTGACCAGATAATATTGTTAAGTCTCTTAGGAGGAGTGTTTGTCCTCTTTATCTGGGAACGATGGCGGTATGATGTCGCCGCCGTTGGAATTCTCATGATTGCTGTCACTGTCGGTGTGGTCTCATCGAGTGACGCCTTCCTCGGGTTCGGGCATCCAGCCACCATCACGGTTGCGGCAGTATTAATTATCAGTCGAGGACTTAGCAATACTGGTGCGGTGGATTTCGTCACCAATTATGTCAAACTTGCTCTCCATTCCCCTTCCCTTCACATCGCCGCATTAGCGGGGTTGGGTGCCATTCTCTCTACCGTCATGAACAATGTCGGCGCTCTTGCCCTGCTTCTGCCGGTTGCCATTCAAACGTCGATAGAGGCCAAACGTTCGCCCGCCGTAGTCTTGATGCCTTTGGCGTTTGGTACGATTCTCGGCGGGATGGTGACATTGATTGGCACACCACCAAATATCATTGTGGCATCCTATCGTCAAAATGTGGGCGGATCGGCATTTACGATGTTTGACTTTTCTCCCGTCGGGGCAATTGTGGCTTTTCTGGGGCTACTCTTCGTCACCTTGATTGGCTGGCACCTTATTCCTGCAGCTCGACGTAACCAAAGTGCCCCACAAGAGTTATTTAAAATAGAAGACTATATTACGGAAGTTCTGGTTACGGCAGAGTCAAAAGCGATTGGAAAATCGTTGACGGAAATAGAAAAAATCACTGAAGATTCTGAGGCACTCATCGTGGGTTTAGTGCGTGGAGACCAATCGATTCGAGGTGCTGTTTGGCGAGAAGGCCTTCAAGAAGGTGATATTCTCGTCATTGAAGCTGGCCCACAAGGCATAAAGAAATTTGTAGAAACCATGAAGCTTGAATTAGCTGGAACCCAAACACACGAAGACGATTCTGCAACCGTCGATACCAAACGAATCATTCCCAAAGATCAGGTGATGATGGAGGCGGTGATCCCGCCTAATCGCTCGTGGTTAGTCGGGCGATTGGCAGAAACACTGCAACTTCGTTCACGTTTTGGCATTATGCTCTTGGCCGTCTCGCGTCAAGGCAAACCCTATAGAGGAAGATTAAAGTCATTTCGATTTCGTGCCGGAGATGTGCTGTTACTGCAGGGAGAAAAGGAGCAGGTGATTGAAGTGATTTCAGCGCTCGGCTGCCTTCCCCTGGCTGAACGAGGGTTGAAGATTGGAGGGAAGTCGCAAGCATGGCTTGCTGCGGGAATCTTTGGTCTCGCTATCGCGAGTGCGACATTCGGGTTGTTAGCCTTACCAATCGCATTATTGCTTGCTGCGGTGATCATGGTGATGATGAATATGGTGCTACCACGAGATATTTATGAATCAGTAGATTGGCCCGTGATCGTGCTAATCGGGGCGATGATTCCCATCGGGAATGCGTTGGAAAGCAGTGGAGCCACCACGGTCATTGCTGAATCATTAGTCGGTATTACTGCTGGGTTTCCGCCTATGGCGATCCTTGCGCTGATCATGATTTTGACCATGACCTTATCGGATATTATGAACAATGCCGCGACTGCTGTCGTCATGGCACCACTCGCATGGGCGCTTGCTCAAGAGCTTGGTGTGAATCCAGATCCATTTTTGATGGCTGTTGCCATCGGGGCATCCTGTGCGTTTCTCACGCCCATTGGGCATCAAAATAATTTGCTCGTCATGGGGCCTGGAGGTTATCGGTTTGGTGACTATTGGCGAATGGGCTTACCCTTAGAAATCCTTATTGTCGTCGTGTCGATTCCTACGCTCATGTGGGCATGGCCGCTGTAACTATCGTAAGTGAAAAATGTAGAAAAGAGAACGCTTGTGCCCTAGACTTACTTTGGAGGAATCTTATATTTCTCACATTACATGTTAACTTTTCTACCACTTCTTCTCTTTTCATGAAATTCTATTGGTAATGGCACAAGAACATCTTCCATCACGACAAGCTGAACCATTGAGCATGTCCTGGCGACGCGTCATCTTTATGCCAGAAGATTTGAATCCTCGACGGACCTTGATGATTCGAATGCTGCTCGTGACCCTCCTCTTAGTATCGTTGCTTGGAATTTTGTGGTTTGATCGAGAAGGGCTTAAAGATCAGGCTGATGGAGATGTTTCCTTTGTGGATGTCGTCTATTTCACAATGGTGACCATTACCACCGTCGGGTATGGTGATATTGTTCCGGTCACGCCTCGAGCACGTCTCATTGACGCGCTCGTCATTACCCCGGTTCGCATCTTTATCTGGATTCTGTTTCTTGGAACGGCTTATCAACTTGCACTTCGACAATTTTCAGAGGGATTTCGTATGGCAAAACTTCACGCAAACCTGGACGAACACATTATTGTCTGCGGATATGGGCATACAGGGAACGCTGCCGTTAAAGAATTGTTGGCCAAAGGGACCCCTGAAAATCAAATCCTGGTCATTGATCCCCGAGATGATCGAGTTCGTGCGGCCATGGAACTCGGTGTCGCTGCCCTTCGCGGCGACGCGACACAAGAAGGTCTCTTGAAAGATGCGGCACTCGTTCGAAAGGCCCAAGCCGTGATCATTTCAGCAGGACGTGACGATGCGAATGCACTCATTCTCCTGACCGTTCGTCATTTGACTCCGACCTGTCGTGTGATTATGAGCGCAAAGGAACAAGAAAACGTCAAGCTCTTCCGACAGGGCGGTGCTCAACGCATTATTTCTCCCGCAACATATGGCGGATACCTGCTGGCTGCGGCTGTCAATCAGCGGCATATGACTCAGTACATGGAAGATCTCTTGACGGCTGGCGGGCAGGTGAATCTTGTCGAAGAAGCCATTCGGGACGAAGATGTTGGAAGGACACCAGCCGACCTCAAGCCCGATGTTCTGTTATGCGTGTTTCGCCAAGGCAATACGTATTCACCATGGGAATTCAAAGAAAATGAGTATCTCGAAAAAGGTGATGTCTTACTCTTACTGAAACAAGCGCCAATTGCGTGAATATGGTTTCCCAGGTTTGCCGCGTGGCATGCATGCCCACAAGCATTCTGATTTCACATGGGTAATTGGCTACCCTATGCGAAAAGACGAAGACTATTATCAATGATGATAAACAACCCTATCAGCCCTACCAGGATAGCAAAGGCCTGGCGAAGCGTTCGTTCTTTCATTTTTTTTGACATATGAGTCCCAAGCATCATCCCCAATATACTGCCGAGAATGACCAGTCCTGTTAATTCAATTTTGATGTGATTGACATCAAGGTGTCCAATGATCCCGCCGATTGATGTCAACGCAATAATAAAGAATGATGTGCCGACAGCGGTCCATATCGGAAATCCTAAGACGAACATTAGGGCAGGAACAATGACAAATCCTCCTCCAATACCAAAGAACCCCGTCAACAATCCAATGCCGAAGCCAATGGCAATGGCTTTGATTGCGCAATTCCATGAAAAGTGCTGTGCGCAATCCATGTCAACGTGCTGATCAGTTTTCAGAATGCGTGCCTGCAAGGTCCATATGCTGATGAAGAGTAAGAGAACTCCAAACAGCATTAGGATGACATCGGCTGGGACGAGTTTATGGCCTTGGGCCCCTAACCATGCCCCTATCATCCCTGTACTGCTAAAGACTACAGCCGCACGCCCTTTTACTTTTCCGTGACGACTTTGCTGCCAGGCTCCAAAGGCCGCAGAGTAGCCGACAACAACGAGTGACATGGCGGTGGCATGCTGAACGGGAATCCCAACGACATACACTAAGAGTGGAATCGCAATGAGTGATCCTCCCCCGCCAGTGGCTCCCATGAGTAGACCAATGATGCCTCCTGACAAAACAGCCAGGATTGTTTGCGAGATCATAAAACCTACACTCTAAACAGTTCAGATAAATGAAAATACCAAGGAAGGGGAACAGCAGAATCGTCGATTCTGCGAATACCATCATTCAAGCGATTCACTCGGTTTGTGATTAACGGTATGACAGAAAAACCTATAGCAGTATTTCATCGTATACTCAAATATTTTAGCGTCTTAATGTTAGAGAGACCGTCACGAAAGTCTTGAATCCTGTTGCTTCATGCTATAATCAATCTGCTCTTACATCCATGATGTTCTGTGCATGCCGTTAACATAGACTTTGTGAGTAACCCATGCCCTCTTTAAAATTTATGACAAGCTCATCGTTAACACAAGAGACGCCTAGTGAGAAAAGACAACGAGTTGTCAAGATCATACACACGCTGAATCAAACCTATCCTGATACGACACTTGCGTTGAATTTCAGGAATCCGCTTGAACTGTTGATTGCGCTCATCCTAGCCGCGCAATGCACGGATGTTTTAGTCAATCAGGTCACCGCTCCATTGTTTGAAAAGTATCGAACGGCTCAAGACTGGGTAGAGGTGAGCCCTTCCACACTTGAGGAAGAAATTCGAAAGGTGACGTTTTACCGAAACAAAACCAAATCGATCCAAACGTGTTGCCGTGAACTTGTCGTACGTTTTAATGGAACGGTGCCTAAGACGCTAGAGGATTTAATCTCATTACCAGGGGTCGGGCGAAAGACAGCGAATGTGCTTCGGGGAAATGCGATGGGCCAACCAGCTATTGGTGTTGATCGACATGTCGGACGGATTACCCAGTTATTGGGATTGACTGCCGAAAAAGATCCGGACAAGATCGAAGCTGATCTCAATCCGATCGTCGCCGACAAGCAGAAAGTTCGTTTTTGTCATCTGCTTCAAACCCATGGACGAACCATATGTCTGGCGAGGAAGCCAAAGTGCGATGAGTGCCCAATT
>BQIX01000154.1 GCA_021604145.1 Nitrospirales bacterium | reverse complement strand
GAGAATAATTTCTCCACTCCGAGCCTTTAAGCGAAAATACGCTTTCCCATTCTTTCCCTTAAACACTTCAAACTTTGGGTGCTTCATAGCCATAGGAATTCTCCTTTGATTGAACAGATAAGATAATGGACCGTACCTAAGCAAGCGTTGAATTCTATTGTGCCATGAACATGCGTAATTTCAAAGCCCTGATGTATGAAGTCCACGCTTCTTTCGCTTGACCTGGACTCCGGTGAAATCAGATACTCGTGTTCTATGATGGATGAAACTCTCATCGAGGCGTGAGGGTTTTGTCGTCCAAGACATGCCAAACGTCACCCTGCAAGTCAGCACGAATGGAGGACTCATGAGTGTATACACAGCTTATAATGATGTCGCGGTTCCGTCGTTCATGTATGGAACCGCATGGAAAAAAGATACCACCGCTCAACTTGTACAGTTAGCCGTGACGTCAGGTTTTAAGGCCATTGATACGGCTAATCAGATTATTCATTATCAGGAAGCCTTGGTGGGTGAGGCCTTGTTAGCGTTAGCCGAGCAAGGAGTCAAACGGGAGACGCTCTTCTTGCAAACAAAATTTACGCCTATCGGCGGACAAGATCATCGAACACCTTATGATGTTTCTGCCGACATCACCACACAGGTCGCACAATCCTTTCAGAGTTCGTTAGAGCATCTGCATACGGAGTACGTCGATTCGTATGTCTTGCATGGACCCTATTCCCGAGGAGGGCTCGGTGCAGAGGATTGGGAAGTGTGGGCGGCTATCGAAAACATCTACCAATCAGGAAAAGCCAAGACCATTGGTGTGAGTAATGTGAGTGCCGGACAGCTTCGTCTGCTCTGCGAGAAATCGAAAATCAAACCGATGATTGTGCAGAATCGATGTTACGCCGTATTGGGCTGGGATAAAGAAGTCAGAGAAATCTGCAATGAACACAAGATCATCTACCAAGGGTTTTCGTTATTAACAGCGAACCAGGATTTTTGGGCTGATCCTCAGGTTCGGACCATCGCCGAGCGATTAGGAGCTGGTCCGGCACAAGTGATTTTTCGTTTTGCTCAACAAATTGGCATGCTGCCATTAACCGGCACAACGAATCAGCAACATATGAAAGAGGATCTCGCCATAGAACAGTTTGTTCTGACACCCGAGGAAGTGCAGAGTATCGAAATGATTGCCGTTTAGATACTGTGATAACGCCTATGTTTATTGCCGTGTGGACTAATCGTCGATTGCCGCATGTCTGGTTGTTGTTGACCCTGCTCTTCCTGGGTCTTCCGACCTGGGCAATCTCCGGGGGCACAGACAAACCTACGCTGATGTTAGCTGAGGTGTATGAACAGGGCATAGATGTCAGGCAGTATTGGGTGAGTGAAAAATTGGATGGCGTGCGAGCCCGTTGGGATGGGCATCAACTCGTCTCGCGAGGTGGAAACCTGTTTGTTGCTCCCGCCTGGTTTGTTGCAGACTTTCCGTCTCAAGTACTAGATGGAGAGCTATGGTTGGGACGAGGCCGATATGAAGAGACCTCTTCTATCGTCAGAAAAAAGAACCCTCATGAGGGTTGGCGGAATCTTCGTTTGATGGTATTTGATTTGCCCGAACATGGAGGCACGTTTGACCAACGTGTGCTAGCGATGAGGCGTGTGGTTGCGCAATCGCATTCCCCGTATCTTGCCATGATTGAACAGCAGACAATCAAGAGTGACGAAGCATTACAGCAGTGGCTGACGGAGGTTGTCGAGCACGGCGGCGAAGGGTTAATGCTTCATCGAAAGACAGCTCGATATGTGAGAGGTCGAACACATGATGTGCTTAAACTCAAACCGTTTATGGATGCCGAAGCGACAGTGATTGGATATCGACCAGGCAAAGGTCAGTTTGCTGGACAAGTGGGGTCATTCAAAGTCCGTACTGATGAAGGCGTAGAGTTTTATGTCGGGAGTGGACTCACGAATGAACAACGAAGCCATCCGCCGCCCTTGCAAAGCCGAATCACGTTTCGCTATCAAGGGTTGACGAAAAATGGTGTTCCCCGCTTTCCGGTATTTTTGCGAATCCGAAATGAACAGCCCGAATAATGTTGGGGCCGTATCCCGGCTTTGCGAAACTAATAGCCTTCCCGCGGTATGTGCCGATTGGTGAGAGTCACGTGGTCCCGTCTGCATGTCCTTGTGAGCAATTGATGATGGGAGGCCGAATCGGTTGCTGCATCCAGATTCATTTGCTGACAGAGCTGTATGGTGTAAATCAGTGAGGCTGCAGTTTTGATTAAGGCAAATCCGTAATCATAGTGATCGGTTTCTTCCTGAGACAGACGTTTTCCGCTCAAGGTTTTGATTGCTTCTACGCTAAACTGGGTAGACTCCCATTCTGGCCGTTGTAACTTCAAGAGGCTGGTGGGATCTGTGGGTTTGGTACTGTTGCCTTGACGATCTTGGGCAAAGGTCACGAGACCTCGCTGAAATTGCTGATTACGCGTTAAGGCTTCATGAAAGGACGATCGCCACGGTTGATCAGCTAAATCGCGGTCGACGGCTTCGACAACGTTCAGACTCATAGTGCCACTCACTGAATGTCCTTGAACAATTCGGCCAGCGTTCAACAGTTCCGGATAGTCATCGCCCATTCGGTCTGGGAACGCGAGTGTTCCCATCATCGGTGACAGCTGTAAGGCCATATAATCTCTGAAATGGATGTGCTGGTACTCTGTTAACAGCTGACGCAGGGTCCGTTCATGGCAAAGATGGAAAGGGTAAAAGAGAACGTTCAAGATACAGATGGCGCACGGCTGATCAACGTTGAAGATTGATCGAGAATAAGGCGGGCTCCTTGACGACAATCCTGAACATACTGAGTTTCTGAGTGGGCACAGGCTTGAGTCCGCTGCTGGGGTTCTGCATAGAGGACGAGCAGTTCCTCTCCTATGGCGTTGTGGCAATCTTGTTTATATTGTTCAGGAGATTGTCGACAAAATTGAAAGGCATTGTCCGAGGCTTGACCGGAAACATTCAGGAAGTTCTTGACGACACCAATGAAACAACGATTTTGGTGTGTGGCCGTACCTAACTGACACAGGCGAACCGACTGGTCAATATTTCGCAGGGTGTGACCGGAAATATCTCGTCCCATACTTTGGTAGCAAGTTGGCTTCATACCTTCTGGCGCGGTATCGCATACCCGAAACGCTTTGGCAAAATCATACTGCGTCAGGTGCAAAATAATAGAGGTTTGCATCATATAGCATTCTCGCAAATATTTCTCATCGAGTTCAGAACATGGATACAAAGGGTTCTTCGGGTCGACAAGTTTGATCGTGTGGTGCTGGGCCTCTTTCCCATGATGTCCGTTATGTTGCTGTGAACCATTAATGCCCGTGACCACGCCTTCCATGAACACTCCGCCGTAACAAGATTGTTGATCCCAAGTCGTGTTTAACGTGTCGCACAGGGCTAACGCCTGTTTGATGTCATGATTGAGATGCATGGTCAGGCCATGCCCTAAGCCATGAAAGCAATTGAAGTACGCGAACCGACCTTTTTCTTTCTCAAGATTGGGACTGCAAATGGCGACGACATCGTTTGATTGAATACGCGGTTTACTGGTGAGATAGGCTTCCAGGGCACCATGATAACAGCCTGATTGGTGGGCAGGCGTGCATTGCGTCATCACCGTCGTGACGTCTTTGAGGTGATGATAAGACATTTGTCCAACATAATGGGTGAGATTATGGGCTTCACGTAAGGCCACGAGGTCTTTCTCGACGATTTCTTCGATCAGGGAAAGCGCCTGTTCTGTCCCTTGTGTTTTTAATACAGTTGCTAATTTCTTTTTGTAGCAGGAAATATTACCCTGACAGGTTTCAGGGTGTGATGCATGCGAATCTGCTGGCTGTTGTGATTGCGGCGAGATATGAAGGTGTTTCGGCTGCGTTGAGGAATCAGCTTGCTCTTTGATGTCCGTCGCGTGACTTGGTGCTATGTGAGGGAGCACACCCCATATGGATAAAAGGACTCCGAGGTACCACGCCAGTCGTCGAGGCCAATCATTGGCCGATCGATGGCTTCTGCTTCTTGTAAAGTTCATGTGTATTCTATCAAGTTGCAAATATGTTCTGTTGCATGACTACGGCCTAAAAGAATCTCAAATTTGACATGTGACGTGTTGGGAGTCAAGTGGCTGTGAAGATGAAGCCGTATTCTCGTGGTTCATTTGTTAAGCTATTTAGTCGTATCGTGTAGAAGGATTGTCAAAATGGTCTTTCTTCCGTCCCGTTTCTCAATTAAGCTAGGAAACACTCTCGTTATATGTTGAGAGGGATGTTGGGGACAGCATCAGGTGAACGGCCAAGTCAAAATGATGGAATGGTTTTATATTTTGGAGGTTCTGCATCATGCTGAAACGACCATTAACGCAAATGTTTGTCATCTTGAGTGCATCGATGTTTCTGAGTGGGTGCCTGTACACTGATATTCAGGTTCCGAGAGCGTATCGTTCGGCTAGTCCGATTGATGTGAAAGCCAAGGCGACGGATAAAGTCGTGGTCGGGGAAAGTTGTAACCGATCTGTACTCTTCCTAGTGGCGTGGGGCAACGGGGGATATGTTGGTGCCATTAACAATGCCTTGGCCAACGAACCAACGGGCGCTATTCTCTACGATGTGCATGTCGATGTCAAAGCCACGGCCTATGTATTTGGCTTGTATACTCAGACATGTACGGTCGTGACAGGAAAAGTGGGATCAGTATGAAAGTCATTCTCATATTGATGGCCGTTGTCGTTCTTGGCTATGGTTGTTCCCCGTCACAAAGATGGGCATATGAAGCTCGCCCTGGTCTGATCTTTGTTGGTGGATTTGTGTTGTATTATGATTCTGAAGCCCCGCTGTCCTATCAGGCCTTGACCTCCCATGAGAGACCTGATGATGCAATGATCGTTGGAGAAGTCATGGGGGATAGTTGTCAACATGGACTCTCCATTCCCATTATATTTTCTGCGACAGATCGAACGAGTGTTTCGGGAGCAAATGGGGACGGAAGTTATAAGAAAGCCCTGTTGAATATCAGAGAAAAGCATCCAGACCTTGTCGGTTTATACGACGTCAAGGTGGATGTGCATAAGTGGTCCATTTTGACCTATAGTCGGGAATGTACGGTCGTGGTTGCTCAAGGGTTTACACGATCAGGGCTAGAAGGGCCATTGCAGTTGTCAGCAAAAATGAAGGCAAGAGCACCGCACGGTTTTCCCCGCTGAATCTATTGTGAGTTTCCCTCCTCAATCTTTTCTTACAAAGAGAAGGCTTGTTTTAGCATGACCACCGGACAGAAATGATATCAAACGTCACGTTGAAATTTCTCCTTTAAGCTAGAAGTTTCATTCTTGAGGAGTGGCTTACGGTGTACAGCCGATATGGGCATTGAGAAATGGGAGCACTCGAGTCTCATAGTCGGTTGGGGCATACTGGTGAAAGTCTTGATGATGCGCGCCCTGGACGAACCAAAGTTTTTTGGGAGAATGTGCCTTTGAGTACAGGGCTTGAGTTTCTGATGGAAGAGTGTGTTCATCATGGGTCCCGCCTATCACAAAGACAGGTATTCCTAGTGTGTGTATAAAATCGATCGGGCGAATGGATTGGGGGTTGATCCCATAGCGAACCTGAAATGACAAGAGTAAGGGATGAGCAAGAAGGGGTGCCAAAGGGCCAACGCGTTGATGGATACGATTGATCACCGCCTGTTCAAGTGTCGAGAGTACGGCTTCGATGACGAGGGCATCAGCGCCTAAGGAAGGTCCGTTCAAGACAGCGGCGGTACCGCCTAACGAAAATCCGATTATACCGATAGGAGCGGAGGGGTGTCGTTGGACCATGAACTTGACCGCAGTTCGGGCATCGTCTCTCTCTTGGTCGCCAAATGTGACCAAGTCTCCCTCACTTTCCCCATGTGACTGAAAATCGAACAATAACACTGAATACCCAGCCTTATGTAAAAATCTGGCCCGACCCACCATACTCAGGCGATTGAATCGAGTTGCATGCATTAGGACTATCGCTCCGCAATTCGGCTTACCAGGGACGTGCCACCCAGAAAGGCGTTGACCGTTGGCATTTAAAAAGTGAACTGGTTCCGCTGGCAGAAAGGATGGAGGAGGGCCAATCTTGGCTGTTGATCGAGTAGTCAGTTGAGTGCCAAACCAATAGGTTCCACCAATGAGTACCAAGATTCCGACGAGTGATCCCCATATTAAAAATTTGAAGTACTTCATCATGCGATCAGACAGTCCAGGATCTCTAACAGTTTCAGCATACAAGGTCTTTTACAGAAGAATTCAAACATTAACTTGATACCAGAGTCTGCTCTAGGGCTTCAATGGCGTTGCATCACGTGTGTCGCGTGCTTTGTGACCTGATGTCAAGAATAACTCCACAGGCAAGATGAAAGAGCCAGCACGTAAGAGACGACTCGTCCCAAACGGTCTCACGAAGAGTCTTTTCATCAATCCTACCTTGCAAAGAATGTTCGGCAGCGATTACCGTAGAGAATCTAAAACAGTCTCATGTCAGCAAGCCCACTGAAGGAGTCACGACTATGGCCGAGTTTCACTACCAAGAAATTTTTGAGCACACAGTTGATAAAACTAAATATCGCAAACTCACGTCGGACTATGTGTCCACGACAATCTTTGAAGGCAAAGAAATTTTGAAGGTGGACCCGCATGCATTGACCCTCTTGGCGCGCGAAGCCATGGATGACATCTCGCATTTATTGCGAGCCAGTCATCTTCGGCAGTTGGCTAACATTTTAGATGATCCTGAAGCTTCAGATAATGATCGGTTTGTCGCGTTGGAGTTGCTTAAGAATGCCAACATTGCGGCCAGCCGCGTGTTGCCTGGGTGTCAGGATACCGGGACGGCAATTGCGCTTGGCTATAAAGGGCAACAAGTTTTTACGACCGGCGATGATGCGCAAGCGCTCAGTCGTGGAATCTATGAGGCGTATAATCAGCGGAATTTGCGCTATTCGCAGATGGCTCCAATTGACATGTACACCGAGAAGAACACCGGTAACAATTTGCCGGCGCAGATTGATCTCTATGCCGAGTCGGGTTCGCAGTACCGTTTTCTGTTTATCGCCAAGGGTGGAGGCTCCGCGAATAAAACTTTTTTGTATCAAGAAACCAAAGCGCTGCTGAATCCGAAATCTTTAATGAAGTTTGTCGCTGAAAAAATCCGTACGATCGGGACCTCGGCATGTCCGCCCTATCACTTAGCGCTGGTAATTGGCGGCATGTCCGCTGAGTTCACACTCAAGACGGTGAAGCTGGCTAGCTGTCATTATCTGGACGACCTTCCAACATCCGGAAACGACTTGGGTCGTGCATTTCGGGATCTCGAATTGGAACAGGAAATCTTGCAGCTCTGTACAGAGACCGGAATCGGGGCCCAGTTCGGCGGAAAATACTTTGCCCACGATGTACGCGTCATTCGTCTCCCTCGACATGGAGCGTCCTGCCCCGTGGGTTTGGGGGTGTCCTGCTCTGCTGATCGACAAATCCTCGGAAAAATTTGTAAAGACGGCGTGTTTCTGGAACAGCTTGAAACGAATCCCGCGCAATATCTTCCAGAAGTCATGGAAAAAGATCTAGAAGGAGAAGTCGTCAAGATCAATTTAAATCAGCCCATGCCCAAAATCCTTGCTGAGCTGCGCAAATATCCGGTTGCGACAAGACTGTCGCTCACTGGGCCGCTGGTCGTTGCGCGAGACATTGCCCATGCCAAACTCAAAGAACGACTGGATTCGGGAGAAGGTCTCCCACGATACATGAAAGATCACGCAGTCTATTATGCCGGTCCTGCCAAGAAACCCGAAGGTCATGCCTCAGGTTCTTTCGGCCCCACCACAGCCGGACGCATGGATTCGTACGTGGATCAGTTTCAGTCTGAAGGCGGCAGTATGATCATGTTGGCCAAAGGCAACCGCTCCAA
>BQIX01000153.1 GCA_021604145.1 Nitrospirales bacterium | reverse complement strand
CAGTCAATTGATGGCAGCCGTATTTACGACGCTTTTCATCATTGGATGGGTGCAGGCCAGAAAAGGTGAAGGAACCAAGCATCATTGGTTGATGTTTGGCGGGATGATTGCCATGTTGTCCTTTTTTGTCAGTTATTACTTATTCCGAAATCTCGGGGTTCTGGCATTTGAAGGGAAAGAAGGTTTCGGCGGTTCGCAATGGCTGTACGACACCGTTTTTGTCCCGATTCTGACATTTCACATTATCTTGGTGGTGGTTGGGCTGATTATGGCGGTGTACATGATCGTCCTCGGGTTTCGCACCCAATTTTTCTCCGGAGCCAGGCGATTACTTCGCGAGCAGGTCCTTTTGACTGCCTGGACAAAAATGCTTGGGATCTTAGGTGTATTAGCCGGAATCGTTGCGGCCTATTTACTGACATTAGTTGCGCTCGACCGTTTTGGGATGGGGAAACTGGTGGTATGGGTCAGTCTGTTAGTGATCATCGGCATCGTCATGATTCTAGAAATGTCGATACAACGAATGTGGCCAAATGGTGCACGACGGCATCGCGTACTTGGTCAGTTTACGATGGTGGTATATTGTGTCTTATTTGTGACTGGAAGCGTGACGTATGCAATGTTGTACATTCTCTATCCTGGAAAAATCGGGTGAGACATGCAGTGTCAAAACATGAAATCAACTCTCTCGCACAATCAGAAATCTGTTTTTCCTTTTACGTGTTTTTTATTTTCACTGTTCAAATAGATATGAAGCGTCTATGGAATGTGATTGCGGAAAAACGCTCGAGCTATGCGGGGTTGATGAAGTCGACGCAACGACCTATTTAGCGCGGTTTGTTTGTGGGCCATGTGGGGAGTACGTCGGTATTGAGGGTGAGCAGAAGGAATTGGCTCCTTTCTTGGGTCAAGTCTGTTGGTCCGATGAAGCCCAGCATGTGTTAGATCGAATGCCTCCGTATATTGTCCCGTTCTATCGTGAGGATGTGGAGCGTTATGCGCAGACCACGGGAACTAAGCTCGTGACCTTTGATTTTCTTGGAGAGGCCAAAAACCAAGGCACCGTGGCATGGAGCGCCGATACGCTGCGACGGTTAGAGCGAGTTCCTCCTGCCATTCGGACTATGGCCCGCATTGAACTTGAACGAACGGCGCTAGAGCGCGGGATGGCTGAAGTGACGGTTGGGCTCATGGAAGAAATTAAAGCTCGGTACTTCGGGCTAGGGACTGCGCAGTCTGCATCCAAAAATTGAGCAATGCCGTCAGTGAATAATGGCGTGATCTAAGAAGGCAAAACGGAGATACGATGCTTCATCGGTTAGCCCTCAGAGTTGTTCCGCAACTTAACGCATTGGTGACAGAACCGGCCGTTCGAAAGCGAAAGCGATTGGTCATGCTCGCCCCAGGGCTGGTTGCATTCGGTATCTATCATCTACTGAAGTCTTTTCTCCCACTGGGTAACCCCTTCGTCCTCCTTCTTTTTAGTGGCTTCTTGGCCTCTCTGACGGCATTGTGGTCGTATCGAATGGGACGAAATGATTCCGTTTCCAACTTTCTTCGAGAAGATGGGCTGCGGCGTGTAGCCTGGGTTGTCGGTTGGATCGGCATGGTCTACGGTATTCAACTTTCGCTTCTCGTGCTTATGTTACTAAAAGTGTATGTGGCCTATGACTTCCTTCTTCATCCCGAAGGGCCGGCGATGATGGCTATTATTATCTCAAGCTCTTCTGTGACGCGAGATGCTTTTGAGTTGGGGTATGTGCGATGGAAAGAACAGCACGGGCAGAAGGTGGTCACATTTCCCGATGGCGGTCCATTTCGGCGTTGGGTTCAGTTAGAGCTAGGGACGATGGGGCGATGGACGGGAGGAGCCGCAGTGGTCTCCATGGGGGCGGCATTATTTTTGATGGCATTCGGTTATGTGGGACAGCATGATCTCACGCAATCCATCGTGCTGTCGATCCTTTCCGCCTGTTTAGGTCTTGTGGCATTTTATGCTGGTAAATCCCGGGCTGGCGATTGGCGCTCAGGAATACAGGAGCGCGGATGGTGGCCGTTAGGAAGGTTTTGGCTATGGCCCTGTTTGACTTTTGCGCTCACCTATTATCTGGTGCAAGCTGGCTTCTTCACGTTTTTGGTGCAGTATGAAGAGCTCAAGAGTATCGCTCAGCTTTTGATCGCCGCAACAACTGCGGCAATCATGACGGGATATAGTTTTTATTTGGGGCGCTGTCAGCTGCTTGAAGCTGAAACCTCGCACGGTATTCCTGCGAATATTCAGAGCTGTCCATTTGTCATGGGCATATTAAGTAAGGCGGGTGTCGTACCAGCCGGTACGACGTCGACTTCCGTTGTTGGTGTCACCACGCAACCTGAAAAGGTGGGATGAGGAGTCTCATGGTCTCGCAAGGATTGAAAATTGTACTTATGGTGGTGTTGGCAGTTTTTTGCTGGCAAGTCATTGGTGATAGTCGGGATGTCCATGCAGAATCTTCTTTCACAACGGGTGATTCAAAAGACATTTACTACCAAACAGAAGGTAATCCTGTTGGGCCTGCAGCCAAAGAATTTCAATCCTCGTATCCTGATATTCGATATGTCAATAATCGTGTATTGGTATGGGTTGTGGCTCAACAGCATACATACTTTGGGGGGTTTGTCCTTGCCCTTCCGCTCTTTGCGGTATTATTGGAGTTTCTAGGGCTTGCGCGCCGAGACCCTGAATCTGCTCGTCGTTATGATGGGCTGGCGCATGACATTGTACGGGTGGCCGTCGTCTCCTTATCCTTTACCGCCCTGTTGGGTGCTCTCATGTTGGGGGTTTTTATCACGATGTACCCAGGGTTTATGGGGTACATGGGTGCAACATTCAAGAGTATGATGCCAGTCTATGCGGGTGTCTTTTTTGGTGTCTCGTTCCTGTTACTGTTGTACTACTATAGTTGGGATTACATGGCTACTCGAGGAAAGAAGTGGGCGCATATGTCCATAGGGGTCCTCGTAAATGCCATGGGGGCACTGCTGTTGATTATTGCGAATGCCTGGGCCTCGTTCATGATGGGGCCTGCCGGGGTCGATAGTGCTGGCCGGTTTTTAGGAAACGTGTGGCATCTCTTGCATTCCCCGTTATGGAATCCGCTCAACACGCATCGTTTTTTAGCTGACATTATGTCCGGTGGTGCGGTCGTGGTGGCATATGCAGCCTATCGTTTTCTCACGACAAAATCGGAAGACGAACGTGCGTATTATGACTGGGTTGGGTATGTGTTTATGCTGGTAGTCGTCTGTGCGTTGCTGCCGATGCCAATTGCCGGATATTGGCTGATGAAAGCCGTTTTCCAATTCAGCTCGCAAATGGGTGGTACGATGATGGGCGGATTGTTGTCGTGGATGTTCGTCATTCAAGCGGTGACGGTGGGCGTCTTATTTTTAGGAATCAACTACTATATTTGGCAATCTTTGGGACGAATCAAGGGAGGCGAGCGATTTCACCCATACTTTAAGGTGATTATTTTTGCATTATTAGGTTGCTTTATTGTCTGGTTTACTCCGCATACGATTGCGATGACACCGAGTGAAATGAAGGCCATGGGTGCGGCTCAACACCCAGTCATCGGTCAATTTGGGGTGATGTCTGCCAAGAATGGAGCCATTAATCTGATGATCTGCCTGACCGCGCTCAGTTATTTATTATATCGACGCGCCAATCGAGTCATTACGGTTTCATGGGCTTGGAAGGGAAACGTGGCCTTGGGAACCTTGTTTGTCCTGGGAATGGCTAATATTCTCTGGCTGGCCATTTATGGATTTTATATTCCTGCCAACGTGCGTGTTGGATTGTCCATGCCACAAGGTGTCACGACCGCCATGGTGGTATTGGGAGGGATTGGACTCAATCAGGTGATGTTGAGAGGATCGAAAGTTATCGGACCAATTGCTTGGGGTAAGATTTCTCTGCGGGGAATGGTGGTGTTGTTTGGCGTCGCTGCGGCCTTTACCTGGGTCATGGGTTTGATGGGGTATATTCGCTCAGCCGGTCGTCTGGGGTGGCATGTCAATGATTTACTTGCAGACTCGTCTCCCTGGGCGTACATGCCGGAAATAGGTTTTGCGGCTAAAATGGTGACAATCAATATGCTGTTATTCTGGGCATCAGTCTTTTTTATGTTCTGGCTGAGTCGGCGTGATTATCAAACGGCTGATGAGCGAATAGGAAGTCGTGTTCCTTCCTCTCCGCTCGTGCAAACGCTTTCACAAGAGGAAACATCGGTATGAGGAAATGGGTTGAACGTAACACAAGCAGTCGAAGATCCTGGACTTGTTCAGGGATGTGGTGTGTGATGTTGGTATCGTTGCTGTTATCTGTGGATTCTGCTGAGCGCGTATTGGCTCAATCGGAAGCTGAGTCGATACTCATCGAAGACTTCAATCAACCGGATGAAAACGGATTCCCTAAAGAGTGGGATGCACAACGAAGTAAGGTGACGGCACAAGAAACGTATGTGATTGGTCAGGAAGATGGTGTGTCGTTTTTGAAGTCTCACAATGCGAGTCAGCGTGTGTATACAAAAAATATGTCCTGGGATCCGAAGACTCATCCGATTTTAACCTGGCGGTGGCGAGTTCGTTCGGTTGAAGAAGGAGCCCAGTTTATTGCGGCGGTATATCCTTCATTGGACGTCGATTTGATGTTTATCCCGGTAAATACGAAATACGTGTGGAGCGTGAACCAACCGGTTGGGACCACGAAAGAAGGGGGCATGTTTGGATCAACAGAGGTCGTGATCCGGAGTGGAGCCGAACAGACTGGAGAATGGGTTGAAGAACGAATTAATGTCTATGAAGATTTTAAGGAAATTCATGAGCATGAACCAGCACCCAAAGCCTGGGGGATTTCTCTTCTCGGTGGCCCTGGAGTGGAAGTTGATTTTGGGTCACTTGCGGTACATCCCAAATAACCAATCTGAGAGCTGTTTCTTTTGAGAGTGCTTGATAATGGTAAGTATGTCACAGTCAAAAGTAATAGACGTCTTGATTGGTACTCTCGTCATGGGAACAGTTGGGACGTTGATTGGCATGCTCATGGGAGGCGGGTATTTACCCGTTGCTGTTGTGCTCGGTGTCACGCTGGGAGCCGGAGTGGGTATGTTTGGCGGGCGCCGTTTCTTCTTGAGTATTTTCATTGGATCAATCCTGGGAGGGGTGCTGGCTTGGGTGCTTGGTGGAATTGATGCTGTGACTGTTGGTTCAGCCTCTGGGGCTGCAATGGGAGGATTTTTGGGAGTTCAGGTTTCTATGATTCTTGATTCACTAGCTGAACGGAAGCGACGGCTTGCATCGTCATCGACGGTCCCAGCAGAAGAACCGACAAAGCATGAAGTCTAATAAGCACAGGCAGTGTCATAGATTTCCGCTATATCCAAAGGACGAGTACATATTGAGGTTACTGAATGCCAGAAAATAATAAAGTTCTTATTGGTTCGATTATCTTTGTCTTTGGGTCATTTATCATGATGATTGTCATGTTGCTGTACGAGACATATAAAAGCAAAGCCGAATTGGAAGCAGTGGCTTCGAAGGGTCCCGCGAAAGCCAGGGTGCTGCAAGCTGCCCCGGTGCAAGATTTCTCCATGTATAAAATTGTTGTTGGGGATGAAGGACGAGAAATGGTAGAAGTGCCTGAAGGCCCATTTACCATGGGCAGTCATAAAGACGATCCTGATGAGGGCCCCGCGCATCCCATATATCTCCATACTTATTATATTGACTTAAAGGAAGTCACGCAAAAACAGTATGATCGTTTTTTGAAGATGACGAAGTACCAAAAACCTATTGTCCCTGTCTTTGAAGATGAAGTGTCAAAACTTCAAAGTCCAGACTATCCGGTTATCGCGGTCACGTGGAATGATGCTGTGGCCTATTGTCGATGGGCTGGAAAACGATTACCGACGGAAGCAGAGTGGGAGAAAGCTGCTCGGGGTGAAGGGAAGCGACAGTATCCGTGGGGAGCGAAGTTTGATCAAAATTATGCCAATGTCGATGGCCAAGATGATGGGTATCAATATTTGGCGCCAGTCGGTTCCTATGAAGTGGGTCGCAGCCCTTTTGGTGTGTATGATATGACGGGGAATGTCGCAGAGTGGGTTTTAGATAACTATGCTCCTGACTATTACCAGACAACTTCGTATCGTAATCCGACTGGACCGGACAATGATGATGTGTATAAAGTCATTCGTGGCGGGTCTTGGCGGGAGTCCCGAGTGGGGGCCCGACTGACCAAGCGATTTTCTGCGAAAATGTGGAGGACTGACGCCACCGTGGGTTTTCGCTGTGCCAAAGATCCAGAGCAGCCCCAAAAGCAGCTGTGATGTTTGAGCCAGGTTGGAGGTATGGGATTTTTTTTGAAGATCTGATGCAGGATGCTTTAGGCTAGGTGGCATAGAACTCATGGACGGCCGATTTAAGTTTGTGTTCCTCATTGCGGTCTTGTTCCTGACAAGTTTGCCATTATTGGGAATTCTGAAAGGTACAAAACCTCCTCCCCCAGATCCAGATGACGCACTGGTGACATCTAATCACATTGAAGAGGCGTCTCGGCCTCAAACAGAAGACGTCACGCTTATCAAAGATTCCATGGTGAAAATTCCCGCTGGTGAATTTATACGAGGCACCAATAGCGGCGGATTCAATGAACGACCGGAAAATAGGTTTCATATTGATACCTATTGGATTGATAAGTTTGAGGTCACTAATCATCAGTATCTTGAGTTTGTTGAAAGCACAGGGCATCGAAAGCCTGGTCCTCCATCTCGTTACGCCAAAAATATGACCAATCTGAGAGGACCCAATCAGCCGGTCACGTATGTGTCTTGGGCTGATGCCAAGGCGTATTGCGAATGGAAAGGAAAGCGGCTACCAACCGAGGCGGAGTGGGAAAAGGCGATGCGGGGTACCGATGGGAGGACGTGGCCGTGGGGAGACGAGCTCGGGAAAGATCTGGCCAATTTAGGTGGAGCGCAAGATGGTTTTGAATTTACGGCGCCAGTTGGATCGTTTCCTCAAGATCGAAGTGTGTTTGGGGTGTTTGATGGTGCTGGAAACTTAATGGAGTGGACAGACAATTGGTACGTGGAGCAACTGTATGCAAAGTCTGTCGGGTCAGATTCTTCTACAGTATCTCAAACATATAAAACGTTGCGTGGCGGCGGATATACCAATCGAGGGGTCGATCTTCGCATCACCAGTCGGATGTTTATGGTGCCAGATTTTCGGGATGAAACAATTGGATTTCGATGTGTGAGCTCTCGTGAGATTGCTGGAAATCCAAAAGAGGCAACGGAAAAAACCTAGTTAATTTCAAAGAAAATCGAAGTAATAAAGAATCAGAAAGACTGCGAGCAGAATGTTGACAACCATCCCAGCCAAAACTATAATATCGAACACTTTTGCATTGGTACGCATGGAATCTTCCTTTAAAAGTGAAATAATGGCCATTGAATAGCATGGCATTCTCAAAGCTGTCAAGTGTATTAAACTAGGTGAAATCATTTAGCTATAGGTGGAACAATGGCAACAGGTGATTCAGTTGAAACAAAAATCGGGAAAGCAATTTTTTACATCACATGCGCGGTGAGCTTTTGGTTCTTTTACTGGTTTGCAGGAATTCAATGCCCCTGCTAGTGGTCGCTAATGAAATGAGCTGAGAAGCTTTTTCTAGTATTAAAAAGATTTTCACGGGAGGGTGACATGCAAATAGTTTATGTGGCGATTTCGCTGGTGGTATCTTTTGTCTATTTCCAGTTTTTGAATTGGTTTCTCATGGATGCGCAGGGTCTCGACTACTTCTATATGTTTAGATAAGCGTTTGCTAATGAAGTCTGTTGTGTCGACGTTCTCTATGTGCCTCTTTATGAACTTAAACGTTTATGAAAGATATGAAATGGAATTAAGGACTTGCTCAATTTTAAAAGGAGGTTGGTCATGGGTCACCTATCAGGTCGTATGACCCGTAATGGTAAAAAGGTGATGGCCGGTACGGC
>BQIX01000152.1 GCA_021604145.1 Nitrospirales bacterium | reverse complement strand
GTTGCTGATGAGCTGGGAGTGTTTCGTCTTTTGGAGTCGCGTCCACTGTCGAGCAATGAAATTGCGGAAGAACTGGCGCTTGGACCTCGAGCGGCCAATGCCTTTCTTGGGATGTTGGTGTCCTTGGGTTTTCTTGCGCATTATCATGAACGATTCGCGCTGACGGAGGCGTCGCGTAATTTTCTCCTGCCTCATGGGCCGTTTTACTGGGGAGGGGTACTACATGGCTTCAAAGAGAATTTGCCCACTCCCCAGGGTATTAAAGAGGCCCTGCTCAAAGACCGTGAACAGGTTGCTCCCACTATTGGGGAGGATGCACCGAATACGGAAGACTGGGAAAAAGGACAGGTCGATCCTGTTCGAGCTGAACAGTTTACCCGTCTCATGCATAGCCATTCATTTCCTGCGGCAACAGGGGTGGCACGGCAGTCGGTTTTTCGAGGCGTGCAACGGCTGTTGGATGTGGCTGGTGGATCGGGATGCTTCTGTATCGCTTTGGCTTCGCAGTATGGTCAGATGCAGTGTACCATTTTGGAATTAGCTTCGGTCTGTAGGCTTGCGGATGCATATGTGAAAGACTATGGACTGGAAGACCGAATCACCACACATGGGGCTGATATGTTTCGAGACCCATGGCCCACTGAGCATGATGCAGTTTTCTTCGCTAATATTTTTCATGATTGGACGAGAGAGCAATGTTTAGATTTGGCCAGAAAAGCCTACGACGCTCTTCCTTCAGGTGGGAGAATCTTCCTGCATGAAATGCTGTTGGAAGATACCAAGGATGGGCCACTCGCCGCCGCCACCTTTTCTATGGTGATGCTGTTGGCAACGAAGGGGAAGCAGTTTACAGCACAGGAGCTTGATGAATTACTGCAGGAGGCAGGATTTCAAGGTGTTACCGTGACGCCAACGTATGCCTATTATTCACTGGTGAGTGCAAGAAAACCATAAAGCATGAACCGCATTCTGTATTTTGAGCACAGAATGCCGTGTACATTTGGATGATGATGTGACAAAACTGTACTCCGTATTAAACCTTCCTGGAGATCTCACCTAAAAATAGCATGTTCAATTTCCACTCTCACCATTCGGTTTTTCATTCAGATGAAGTGGTGTGGAGAAATCGGCTATTTCAATATATGTCGTTGAATATCCTACTTGGCCTTCATCGTATGTTTCATGAAAAATGTCACGATTGGTAAAGATGGCTCTGATCGATAGCGAAGGACTATGGGAATCGACGGCTTTTGTTTCTCGATCGGAATAAACACACAACCCGGCACAACTGATATTCCAAGACCGGCTGTGACTTCGGTGAGTACTGTCTGCATATTGCCCGGCTGACTATAAATCTTTGGAACGAATTTTTTCCGTTGGCACGCACTAATAATCTGATCAAATAGGCCGACGGCTTCATTAGGATGAGAATAAGATAAGGGGGATTGCTATGAGTGGCCTTTGTTATGCTACTTGAGCATCAAGAACAAGACTATTAGCGATAAGAATAAGAAAGAGGAAACCATGGGTACAAAGAAACTGGCCTCTAATGGCGAGCAGTTGGCTTTCAGATTAACGATGATCGTTGTGGCCTTTGTGGCATTCATCTTTCCTCAAAACGTCATGGCAGAAGAAATGCCATCTTTCACAAAAGGATTAGCCCAAACGGTCAAGTCCGGCCTTTATGTCTGTCCTGAGACCCAAGCGCGTGTGAGTGCGGTTGGAAAGATCAGCGCCGAAGACGGCAAGGAGTGGATGGTGCCGGCAAAAACACACTTTCAAAGTGCGGAGAAGGCGTCTGATCTTTTCAATCAATGTAACGGGGTGCAGTTGCCCCGTCTTTCTGAGCTTGATCCAAAGACGATTCCTATGATTGACGCTGGCGGTTCAGAGAAATTGACGGTCTATATCTTTGCTGACAATTATTTCGAATTTTATGTGAATGGCCGGTTGTTGGCCGTCGATGCGGTTCCCTTTACGCCGTTTAATAGCAGTGTCATTCGATTTAAGGTTGATCGCCCGTTTTCTGTGGCTGTCCTCGCCGTTGATTGGGAAGAACATCTGGGCCTGGGTTCAGAGAAAAACAGAGGACGAGCCTATCATCCTGGAGACGCCGGGTTCGTGGCTGTGATCAAAGACGAAAACGGAAAGACCGTCACGATTACGAATGGCACCTGGAAAGCTCAGACATTTTACATTGCGCCGCTGCAAGATCGTTCGTGTCTGAAGGTGGAAGGTCAGCACAGAGACAGCTCTGCCTGTTCCACGAAAAGTGTTCAAGATGGAAGATCATTTTCTGCAGCACATTGGACTCTTCCCAATTACTGGTTTGCCGCGAATTATGATGACCGTGCCTGGCCACATGCTTCTGTGTTTACAAACGATACGGTCGGAGTTGATAACAAGCCAGCATTCATGAACTTTACTGATATCTTCGATGATCCAAAGGCAGATGCCGAATTCATCTGGTCATCGAATCTGGTTCTCGACAATCTTGTTTTGCTTCGAAAAACCGTCGAGTGACATTCCCGGTACAAATCCGAAGCTGTGTGGGAACGCGAAAGAGCAATGCAATGAACCGCTAGACACATTCATCATCAAAGATTTTGCATATCCCTTCTGAGGACAGCTCCAAACGTTTTATTGTATAAGATAGGGACATTTTGACTTTTTGACGATACGATGATGTTCCTATTTGTGCTTTCTTCCACAGACATCACTCGGAGGTGGCTATTTTATCTGATCATTCAAATACCCAGAGGTACAAAACCCTTCTGAGTGTTTCTCAGGCGATTTCTGCGCACCGGAACCTCACAACGCTTATTGAAGTTCTGGCTCAGCGTATTCCTCAGATCGTGCCTGTCGATTTCCTTGGACTTGTTCTGCACCATCCAGAACGAAAGATCGTTCAGGATTATGTGATTCAGGCCAATGTGCCTGCTGATATTCAAGGAGGAATAGAATGGACGATGGCGAGTCATCCGGCAGGGACGGCAGTCGAGACACAGAAGCCTGTTTTGGTGTCTGATCTCTCAACCGACCAACGGTTTCCTGAGGCATTTTCACATATGCGAGAGGATGGGATTTGTTCATTGTGCGTGTTTCCATTGACGACGTCTTTACGGAAGCTTGGAGCATTGGTGTTTGCTAGTTGTGAAAAAGACACCTACCACGAATCGGATGTTGAATTTCTTGATCAAGTGGGCCAACATATTGCCGTCGCTGTAGACAATGTGCTGAATTTTCAGGATCTCACGCGTGAACGTGATCATTCTCGACTCCTGCTGGAAGTCAATAATGCTGTGGTGTCAAATTTAGAGTTAGGCGAACTCTTCACGTCCATTTGCCCCTCCTTACGCCGCGTCATTCATCACGAAATTACAAGCCTGTTCTTGTACGTGCCGGAATCTCACTGTTTCAAAAGACATATCCTGGATTTTCCGAGCGGAAAGGACACGGGGTTGCTCCAAGCTGGAAGCGTTGTCGGATTTGAGGATACTCCGGCAGGACAAGCTTTTCACAGCCGTAAAGCCGTGCTGCTATCGGACGTCGAGCTGAAGAAATATCAATCGCCTACGGCACAGCAATTGTTGGCTGCCGGTATGAAAATGGTCTTTTATGCTCCACTCCTTGTACGGGACCATGTGCTTGGGACCCTGAACATGGCTAGTTCCCAGAACAAGGTGTTTGGTGAAGAAGTCTCTGAACTCCTTATGCAAGTTGCTGGGCAGGTGGCCATTGCGCTCGACAATGCGCTGGCCTATGAAAAGATACGGGAGTTAAAGGAAAAGCTTGAACAAGAGAATGTCTATTTACGAGACGAGATTCGCACGGAACACAATTTTGAAGACATTATCGGAGAAAGTGCCGAACTCAAGAATGTTCTCCAACAATTGGAAATTGTGGCGCCAACTGATTCAACGGTGCTGATTCAAGGGGAAACGGGAACAGGGAAAGAATTGATCGCACGGGCTCTGCATCATCTGAGTTCCCGGAAAGACGGGGCTTTTGTCAAACTGAATTGTGCGGCCATTCCAACGGGTCTATTGGAAAGTGAATTATTTGGTCATGAAAAAGGGGCATTTACGGGGGCCATCGCACAAAAAGCTGGGAGATTTGAACTCGCCAACCGGGGAACGATCTTTCTCGACGAAGTAGGAGAAATCCCTTTAGAGCTACAATCCAAATTATTGCGAGTCCTCCAAGAACAGGAATTTGAGCGGCTGGGGAGTACTCGCACGATTCGAATCGATGTCCGGCTAGTCGCTGCCACCAACCGTAATTTACTTAGCATGGTTGAGGCCGGACAATTTCGAAATGATTTATATTACCGATTGAACGTCTTCCCTATTACTGTTCCTGCACTACGGTCGCGTCCTGTCGATATCCCCATTTTGGTTCGCTATTTTACCCAACGCTATGCGCGGCGTATGAAAAAGACGATCGAAACGATACCAGCGAAGGCGATGGAAGTTCTCTCTCACTATCATTGGCCTGGGAATATACGTGAGTTGGAAAATCTGATCGAACGGGCTGTGATTCTTTCGCCAGGGACCGTGCTCTCGCTTCCCTTGACCGAACTCAAAAGTGCTCCACCCCTGAACGTCTCCTCTCCACAACCTAAGTCCACGTTAGAAGGTGTCGAGCGTGACCACATTTTACAGGTTCTTCGCGAAACCAAATGGGTCATTGGTGGTTCATCAGGAGCCGCTATGAGACTAGGGATGAAACGGACAACCCTGATTTCTAAAATGAAAAAGCTTAGTATTTCCCGCCCGTCTTAGAACCGACTCAATAAACTTTCAATAGTTGGAGTCGTGAATTCCACTGGGTGATTCTGGTTGGCTCCCTAGAAATTTTACCATTCGCGATAATGTCGCCTTTTCATCATTCGTCGACATATCGTCACGCCTTATTTCGACACCCCGCGATCCCCTTTAAGCGGTATCAAAGAAATCATTCAATAAATCAGTGAGTTATCAATGACTCTTGTGTCATCGTGTTTTGGTACGACTTGTGCTGCAATTAGAAGTTATATGATAATGAGAATTGAAATCATGAATAATGTTGTCAATACCATAGAAAATTAGGAGGGTAGAGTATGGACGCATTTCAGCCTCAGGCCTACGCACTCATGCGTATCGTTGCCGGATTCTTATTCTTATGGCATGGAACGCAGAAGTTATTTGGATTTCCGGCGGCCATGCCAATGGAAGCCCCAGGTTTTATCGTTTACGTGGCTGGACCAATTGAATTAATTGGCGGGTTCCTTGTCATGATCGGGCTGTTTACGCGGTGGACGGCGTTTCTGTGTAGTGGTCTCATGGCTGCAGCCTATTGGATGGCTCATGGCACGAAAGCGTTATTTCCTCTCTTAAATGGAGGGGAGCTCGCCGCCCTGTATTGTTTTGTCTTTCTCTTCATTTCTGCTCAAGGGTCAGGCATCTGGAGTGTGGACGGTACCAGGTAAAGTGTCTAAATGATGGAGCCTTCTGGAATACACAACAGTGCAGTCCTTGGTCATCAAGGAACGGAAGGAAAGTTCAACCATCAGACACGGAGGACGTGATGAATTCTACGATGGAGGGTCACATGTCAGGGATAATAAACATTAGCGTAAGACCTTCTCAGTGGGGCCGTTACAATTTGTTACAAACTTTTACGATTGTGAAAGGTATGACGCATATTTAGGTGTTACAGTGTCTCGTGAGTCTGGCAACAAACAAAAAAATTGATGCCAGAAATCAGAACCCAACAGATTCCAATCTCATTCAATCAATATGGAATCTACATTCAACTATCTCATTCTAACAAGGAGGCAGTCATGAATCGTCAGCTGAATCTTCACGTTATTGCATCATCAGTGCTTGTGGGGATGTTGTGTGTTCTTCCGAGTGTCGGACTAGCAGATATGTCTGGTAAGGGACACGGAAAAGAGCATGAATACGCGACAAAATCTCATCATGGGGAAATGAAACATGGGAAGGGAAGACACGATGTTTCCTGTTGGACAGAGACCCTGACCGAAGAGCAAAAAAGCAAAGCCTCCAAAATGCGGTTAGAGTACAAGAAAGTCAAATTTCTTGTGAAAGCCAAAATGAAAGTCAAAAAGGTCGAACTGGCTACCCTTGTCACTCAAGACAGTCCTGACCAAAGCGCCATTGAGCAGAAAATTGAAGAGCTTCTGAAATTAAAAAAGGAAAAACTACAAAAGAAGTATGCCTATAAGGTCGCCTTGCGCAGCCTGTTGACTTCGGAACAACGGGTATTCTTTGATATGCAGATGCTCAAAAAGGCCGTACACGGGAAAAAACATGGAGGCAAGAAGGGCTATGGTCACAAGAAAGGACATCGGTATCGGTAACGCAATTTACAGGCTATGCGAAGAAAGTAAATAGGAGTCTGAAAGCTTTCCCAGACTAATCCAACGGTCCATGAGAAAGTCATTTCTGACTTCTCTCATGGACCTCGGGGCAAGAAAAAAATGAGTAGGTTTCTTCAAGTGTTTCAACAAGACGCGAGTTATTTCTTGATCCTCCTCTGGAGGAACATGGGTATCTGTGGAAATTCAAGACAAAGCTTGAGGCATAGAAAATTGTCAGATGATGAGCATGACGTATCTTCAGATATTTATAAAATTGTCTTACTCCTTAAAGATAAGGAGAACGGGAATATGCAGCATTTTGTTTCCAAACTCGCATTTCTTTTAGTCTTTGTTATAGCCATTTTTTTAACTCCCGTTTTTGCGGAAACTTGGGAAGAAGGTCCGTCCATACCGGAAGGTGCAGAAGAGGTCGTCGGAACTGCGGTTGGAGATGCAATGTTGGTCTATGGTGGCCTAGGGCCTGGGTATACACCCCGTGGGCTGTTCTGGCTGTTCGACACCAGTCAAGAAACATGGACTGAGCTGCCCTCAACTCCTACCCCGGTCCACCACCCGGCACTTGTTACTGTTGGAAATAAGGTGTACCTCATGGGAGGTTTTGGCCGACCCGATGAAATGTCCTGGAAGCCTGTCGCTCAGGCGTGGGTGTTCGATATGGACACACGCAAGTGGTCCTCTCTCAAGCCCTTGCCAACAGCCAGAGGCGCTCTGACGGCGGCGGTTGTGGATTCGAAGATTTATGTCATTGGTGGAGTCACGCTGCCCGACAACGCGGACTTTGCCGGTCTCACGTTCAACCGAGCGACCAAGCAACTCACGGTTAACGAAGTTTATGACACCGAGACCAACACCTGGACTCAGGCCGCTCCGATTCCGACTCAACGGAATCACATGGGCGCAGCGACAATTGATGGAAAAGTTTATGTGATCGGCGGTCGTATTGGATCGGGGTTTGTCCTCATGTCGACCAATATTGGAGTGAATGAAGTCTATGATCCGGCAACTGACACGTGGGAACCACGGGCTATGCTTCCTACGCCACGTAGTGGTGTAGGCGTTGTAGCCTTGAAAGGGAAAATTCATGTTTTAGGGGGCGAAGAATGGTCACATAATCGTGCCGGGGTATTTCGGCAACATGAGGCCTATGATCCGAAAACAAATCGTTGGCATTTGCTACCGAACATGCGATTTCCCCGTCATGGATTGGCGGTGGGCGTTGTGAACGGAAAAATTTATGCGGTCAGTGGCGCTAATCTTGCTGGCGGCGGTGGAAACCATAAGGATTTAACGTATACAGAAATTTATACTCCATAAGTAAGGCATGCCAATTTCATGGAGGAAAGGGCGATGAATTTTCTTTTACAAGCTGGCGGCGAAGCCTGTAAGGATTTCATCTTCAGTCCCATGCAACTCCGGTAGCGTTTTGAATGGATCATGGAACTAAGGGCCTGCTCCCGCTCGAAAATTGTGGTGAACTTGCAGCTTTGTATTGCTTTGTGTTTTCATTCATTTCCGCTCAGGGTTCAGATCGCTGGCGCGTGGACGAGTCTAGGGTGTGTGCCTAACGATTGATCGTAACCAGGACGGAACATAACCGCACCCGTTCATAGAGAAACAGAATGTACATTCAACAATCCTTAAAGGAGGAAGTCAGTCATGAAAAGTAAGATGAATCTTAATCTCGTTGCCGTGTCGGTTTTTATGGGTTTCATGTTCATTATGG
>BQIX01000151.1 GCA_021604145.1 Nitrospirales bacterium | reverse complement strand
CAAGGCTCAGGAAAAACCACAACAACAGGAAAACTGGCTAATCATTTCAAAACTCAAGGAAAACGAGTGCTGCTCGTGGCTGCCGACCCGCGTCGACCAGCCGCAGGAGAACAACTCGCTTCATTAGGGCAAGACCTTGAGGTCATGGTCCACCGTGGCGATCAAGAAGGCAAACCGAACGCCAACGCAGTCCAAACGTGTCGCGACGGCGTCTCTCGCGCCAAAGAACTCGGCTATGAAGTCGTCATTCTTGATACTGGAGGACGCCTGCAAATCGATGAAACACTGATGCAGGAACTCGTCGACATTAAACAGTCCGTTAATCCAGACGAAGTGCTGTTGGTTGCAGATTCCATGACTGGACAAGAAGCTGTTTCTGTAGCCGAACGATTTGATCAAGTGGTTGGGCTGAATGGCGTGATCCTGACAAAAGTTGAAGGTGATGCTCGTGGCGGTGCCGTTCTGTCCATTCGATCAGCGACCGGCAAACCCATTAAATTTCTCGGCGTGGGAGAAAAACTTGATGCCCTGGAACCATTCTATCCAGACCGCATGGCCTCCAGAATTCTGGGGATGGGCGATGTGCTCACCCTTATTGAAAAGGCACAAGAAAACTTTTCGAAAGAACAGGCTGAAACCCTTCAACGAAAAGTTTCGAGTAATACGCTCACGCTTGAAGATTTTCGCGATCAAATCCAGCAAGTCAATAAGATGGGGTCATTTGATCAAATCTTGGACATGATTCCTGGCGGACAAAAAATTAAGTCCATGGTTGCCGATGCAGGATCTCAAGGCGGACTTCCAGAAAAAGAGATAAAGCGTGTCGTCGCCATCATTGACTCTATGACGAAAAAAGAACGACGCGATCACACCATTATCAATGGCAATCGGAAAAAACGTATCTCACGAGGAAGCGGGACGTCCGTTCAGGAAGTGAATCGTCTCATTAAACAGTTTTTAGAAGCCCGACGTATGATGAAGTCCCTTGTTGGAGGTCGGATGGGCATGGGGAAAATGGGAAAAGGAAAAAAAAGAAAGAAGTTAGTCAGAGTTCTCCAGACCCCTTAACCCAATTCATCACATCAATCACAATATTTCAGAGTTTCCACCACATTTTAACGAGGAGTACACACAGTGGCAGTTCATTTACGGTTAACACGAGTGGGACGACATAAGCATCCTGTATATCGCGTCGTTGCCGCCGATTCGCGTAAACGACGAGACGGTCGTTTTTTGGAAGTCATTGGAACCTATAACCCCTTAAAGGATTCCGATAAAGCGACGTTCAAGGAAGATCGTGTGCTTGATTGGCTTCAAAAAGGTGCGCAGCCCACGGACCCCGTTCGTGCCCTCCTCCGGAAAACAGGAGTGATGAAAGCGCTGGCCGAAGCTAAAAAGAGCGCAGCACAAGCATCATAAATTCAACAGACAGATGGCCATTCAGCTTTGCGGGCCAAGAGTCTCATTCTCTAGACAAGTCACGACTAGGGAGAGGACCGCATCGAAAGGTTTGTGCGAACCCATATGACGATGCAAGCAACAACGGACGCCGTCTCCATAGGACGTGTACTCAAACCTTTTGGGGTCAAGGGTGAAGTTCGCATTGAATCATTAACGGATGTTCCCGGACGTTTTGAAAACCTTCCGCCTGTGACGCTGGTCTCACCAACCGGCCAATCGTTACACACGAATATCACACAAGCTCGGCTCTCTGGACGCTCGTATCTCATCAAGTTTTCAGCGTTTTCTTCACCGGAAGCCGTCTCGGCCTATCAAGGAGCCTTGATTCAGGTTCCTCTTGAATCCGTACCGCCTCCTCCAGCTGGCCAGTTTTATCAATACGAGCTCATTGGCTTAGCTGTCTGTGATGAACATCATCGAACCTTGGGGCAGGTTGAAGAAATTTTAGATCTTCCCCAACATCTCGTATTTGTGGTTCGACAAAACAATGAAGAATATCTCATTCCTGCCACCAGACAGGTGGTGAAACACATCGACCTCAAAGGCAAGTTAATGACCGTCGCTCCGGTAGAACAGTGGGGGTTATCCGATGCAGTGTGATGTTCTTACTCTATTCCCTGAGAGTATTCAGACTGTGATGTCTCAGAGCATCGTCAAACGTGCACAGGAAAAAGGGTTGCTTCATCTCAAGATCCACAATATTCGGGACTATGCCGATGGCCCTCATTTCAATGCCGATGATACACCCTATGGCGGCGGCGAAGGTATGGTGATGAAAGCCGAACCCATCTTTCGTGCGATTGATGCTTTGCGGAAAGATCATCAAGATCTTCGGATCATTTTACCATCCCCTCAAGGCATCCCCTTTACTCAACGTCATGCGCAGACCTTGAGTAATGAATCCAGAAGACTCGTATTTATTTGCGGTCATTATGAAGGCATTGATGAACGAGTCCGATCGACACTCTTCGCTGAAGAGATTTCTGTGGGTGATTACGTCTTAACGGGGGGGGAGTTACCGGCAATGGTCATGATTGATGCGGCCGTCCGCCTTATTCCTGGAGTGTTGGGCGACCCCCTTTCTGCTCAACATGACTCCTTTGTCGATTCTTTGTTAGATTATCCGCATTACACGAGGCCGAATGAAGTTCGAGGGGCGACCGTTCCCGAAATTCTTTCATCGGGCAACCATGAAGCGATCAGACTGTGGCGCCGGAAAGAAGCACTACGGAATACCCTTGTAAAACGGCCAGATTTACTTAATCAGCAAACATTGAGCGAAAAAGACCAGCGGCTACTCGATGAAATTTTGCTCGAACAATCTCATTCCACGAGCAGCTAGCACGCAATCAATAGATATGTTTCCAGAAGTCATTTTAGGAAGTGCCTTGTCAGTGGATTTTCCATACTGAAACATCAAACATCAGATTTCTTATAACAAGACTTGCAGAGAAGAAAGCGGCAGGAAGGAGCCCAACGATGAACCGGTTAGAGCGATTAGAACAATCATTTGCACAAGACACCGTACCATTTTTTGAAATTGGCGACACCGTTCGCGTCAAAGTGAAAGTCATCGAATCAAAATCATCCGGGAAAAAAACTGAAGAAGAAAAAGAACGGATTCAGGTATTTGAAGGGGTCGTCATAGCCAGAAAAGGCAAAAGTGTCAGTGAACGATTTACCGTCCGTAAAATTTCCTTTGGCGTCGGAGTCGAACGCATTTTCCCGATCCATTCGCCCAGTATTGCCGGGATCGAGGTCGTTCGGAAAGGGAAAGTCCGACGTGCCAAACTCTATTATCTGCGAACGAAAAAAGGGAAAGCTGCAAAGGTAGCTGAACGAGAATATACGAGAACAAGCAAGGCCAGCACGACCCCTGTCACAGCTCCGGCTTCAGATCCAGTGGATGAAACAGCCGATGATTCTGTTCAAGCTCAAGAAGCATGATCGGTGCCTATAACCATCGTATGAAGACTGACCAACAACAACCACAATCATGAAGGCTCATGGAGCCCGACCATTTCTTTGAAGACACGGCACATTCGTGTGGGTATCAACGTATTGCCGGTCTTGATGAAGCGGGACGAGGCCCCTTGGCAGGGCCCGTAGTCGCCTCTGCGGTTATTCTTCCTCGGCGATTTCAACTTAGCGGACTCAATGACTCAAAAGTCTTGAGCGAATCGCAACGAGAACTCCTCTTTATCGATCTAACGCATCGGGCCTCGGCATGGTCCATTGGCCTGGCCACCGAGGAAGAAATTGATCGCCTGAATATTCTTCAAGCCACACGATTGGCTTTTCTCAGAGCACTGACTGCGTTGTCGGTTATTCCGGATTATCTACTCATCGATGCCGTTGATTTACCTCACGTTTCCATTCCCCAACGAGCAATTATCAAGGGCGACAGTTTGTCTCTGACGATTGCGGCAGCCTCAATCTTGGCCAAAGTGACTCGAGATCGCGTGATGAACGAATACCATGAGCGCTTCCCTCAGTATCAATTCCATATCCACAAAGGCTACCCGACGCCACAACATCTTCAACTTCTTGCTCAATATGGTCCCTGCCAAGGACACCGGCAGAGCTTTCGTCCCGTTCGAGAGTGTCAGGGTCTTGCCGAAGCATGACAAAGAAGCCAGCAAGTCACCTTTTTGGACAAACTGCTGAATCGATCGCCGCTCAACATCTCAAAAAGAAAGGCTATTCTATCCTTGGTCGAAATGTGCAGCTCAAGGGAGGGGAACTGGATTTGATTGCTCGTGACGGAAACACTCTTGTGTTTGTCGAAGTCAAAGCCAGACGCTCAGACAGCCACGGAGGGATGCTCGCTACCATTACTGAATCAAAAAAACAGCGATTGATCAAACTAGCCGCTCGCTATTTATCACAACATCAACTCAGCCATCAAGAAAGCCGCTTCGATGTCGTGCTCTGTCGTCAACACCCGGATGATTCTTTTGAAATCATTCACATTGAACATGCATTTGAAGTTTCAGGGGAAGACAGCAGATGGTGAGCTGGTATAATAACCCCTAGAGCCGTTTCAGTTATACCGAAACGATAAAGCGTCAACGTGTACAATGTTGGTCTAATACGTGATAGAAAACGTCAATCATGACCAGTTATAGCCGATTCAATGAATTTTCGCTCTCTTGACACGTTGGATATCGCGTTGAAAGTCCTCAGGTTTAGCTGAAACGTATTTCGATTCGCTATAATCCAAGCGGGTATAACCTTCCGCATGTTTGACGTAAACAATCGCGCTGAGATAGTTGATATGCCCAGCTGGAACGTATTTGGATTTTCTATAGCAGACATTTGATGGTGTGAATTCGCAATAGTACGCACTAACAAAGCCGCTGATAGAAGCTTGCGAATATCTGAGAATCCATGTGATCTCATCTCGACCGAAAAATAGCATCGATGAATGAACTCGAATTGAACATGTTCGTCCGGCCTCGATCACCTCATATAACAGAGGCCGGATGATTCAACTTTTTCACGTCACAAAATATTATGAAGGATGCATCGCGCTTTCCGACCTCTCCCTGCGAGTGGATAAAGGCGAATGCATTCTGATCACAGGGCCAAGCGGCGCAGGAAAAACAACATTACTTAAACTGATCTTTGGGGCAGAGTTTCCTGATGATGGCCAAATACTTGTTCAAAATCGCAATATCGCCCGTCTTCGAGCGACAGACATTCCTTACCTCCGCCGAACCATGGGATTCGTCCTGCAAGACTTTAAGCTCTTGCCCCATAAAACGGTGTATGAAAATGTCGAACTGCCGCTGATTATTCGAGGGCTATCTTCTTTTGATGCCAGAAGAAAAGTCGCCGAATCTCTCCAATCGGTCGGCATGGATCACAAACGGACCACGCAAACCTCTGTCCTGTCTGCCGGTGAACAACAGCGAGTCTGTATTGCACGAGCCATTGTGAACAGCCCCATTATCTTGTTGGCTGATGAACCAACAGGAAACCTTGACCCCCAATTGACATATGAAATTTCTGAGTTATTCAAAGCGATTCATGCTCGTGGCACCACCGTGATGCTCGCCACTCACAACCGCCAAGTCGTTGAGCAAATCAATGGGCGAATGATCAAACTCGACTGCGGCCGCCTACTCAGTGATCAGGGAACACTTTCGTGAAACGTCTCATGTATCTTCTCCGTGAGGCCATGAGGGGCCTCCGCACCAACAGAACCAACACGCTGATTGGCATCATTACGACGGCATTTACAATCGCGAGTTTTGGCATGTTTTTATTGCTGTACCATAATGTTCGGACCATTGCCGGCTCACTCCAGGATCATGTCCAAGTCATCATTTACCTTGAGGATGAGATATCCAACGAAGAACATTCCAACCTCAAAAAAACACTGGACCAAGAATCAAGCATCGATACGCTGACCTTTGTCTCAAAAGACCAGGCCCTCAAGGAATTCCACGAGCAATTCCCTGAGGAGTCGTATCTGCTTGATGGCATTGGTGATAATCCATTGCCTGCCTCATTTGTCGTCACGGTCACCCCGCATGCTCGAGTATCTGATCTCGTCTCAGAACTCGCCTCTCGGGTCAAAACGCTTTCAGGCGTCGAGCATGTCCGGTATAGTCGAGACTGGGTCGAACGATTGACGCTCTTTACCAACTACCTTGAATTAGGTGCGTTGAGCATCGGCCTCATTCTCGCCTTGGCGTCAATGACCATCATTTCGAATACGGTTCGACTTGCGTTTTATGCACGACGCGATGAAATTGAAATTCTTCGTTTGATCGGAGCAACTGGAGCATTTATCGCCATCCCCTATCTCATCGAAGGGGCGGTGCTGGGAGCGGTCGGAGGAGCCCTGTCTCTGGGTTTATTACGCGGAGGATTTGAAATTGCGAAAGACAAAATCCACGAATTGGGCTGGGTCGGAGGCCTTCAAACCACTCTTGACTTCTTCCCCATTCACATGTCGGGTATGCTAGTGTTGGCAGGACTGATTCTTGGCTGCGCGGGAAGTGCCCTCTCAATTTACGGATGGATGAAGGTCAGAACATGAAAGTCATCGCACCTCTGCTGCTCCTCTTCATTATCGAGGCACACCTAGCCCCTTCATCGTGGACGTGGGCCAAACCGCTTACGAAAACAGCCATTTCTCAAGAGTTGGAACAAGAACGTCTTCGGCTCAAGAAGCTCAATGATGAAATTAACCAGACCAAACAAAAAGCGGAACAAGCTGGAAAACAATCAGAGTCCGTTCTCAAGAAAATTGAAAAGCTGGATAAGTCCCTTGTCGAAAAGCAACGGGAATACCGTCGCGTCAGCAAAGAACTCAAAGGGAAAGATCGCGAGCTCGGTAAACTTCAAGAGCAATTAACCGACGTTCAGGCAGACGTCACACAACATCGACGCTCAATTTCGAACCGGCTCCGGGTTCTCTACATGGAAGGGCGTGGCGGATATCTCAAGACCTTATTCGAAACCAACACCTTGGCAAACTTTGAACGACGGGTCGCCTATTTATCGACGATTTCAAAACAGGAGTTTCAACTGCTGGACACCTATCGCCAGCAATTGGTGGAATTAGAAAAACTCAAAGCACGTCAAACGCAGACACGGGAAGAACTGCTGAACTATAGACAGCGCACACAACAAGCGATCACAGAAATGAAGGGTGTCAAAAAAGACAAACATGTGGTCTTGACGAGTTTGTCAAAAGAACAAGAGTTATATGAGCGCACCGTCGAGGGGTTGAAGCGATCAGCGAAGCAGGTTGATGCCTTACTTAAAGAGTTGGATCAACGCTTTAAACTCTCTCAAGCAAAGCCAAAGTCAAAAAAGGGCCAGGTCCATACCAAAGGATCCTTACTCTGGCCAACACAGGGAAAAGTGGTGTCGTTTTTTGGTCGTCAAAAGCATCCAACCTTTGACACGTACGTCAATAAAAAGGGAATAGAAATCAAAACTCATCAATCGAGTCCGATTCACACGGTCTCTCAAGGTAACGTGGTCTATGCCGATTGGCTGAAGGGGTACGGACTTGTCGTGATTGTTGATCACACCAACGGCTTCTTTTCTCTGTATGCCCATGCCTCGACCTTGCTCGTCAAAGAAGGACAGACGGTGGCCAAAGGAGACGTCATTGGAAAGACCGGAGAAACTGGACTTACAGATAAGAATACGCTCTACTTTGAATTACGAAAAGGCACCACACCCGTTGATCCTCTTCGATGGCTTGTCAAACGTCCATAACCGTGGAGTAGCAAAAGGAATTTTTGTATGAAACAAGAACACCAGTCAACTGTATGGGTAACCGGACTTACCGTCGTCACGATACTTCTTGTCGGTGTCCTCATCGGGAAAGGGTGGGATCGAACAGGATACGCCAGTGAGAACTATGAAGAACTTCAAATCTTTGCGGAAGTATTATCCCAAGTCAAAAAACACTACGTCGAAGAGACGAAAATGCAAGACCTTGTCCATGGGGCCGTCCGTGGCATGTTGGCTGGTTTAGATCCGCACTCTTCATACATGACCTTAGATATGTACAAAGAGATGCAAGTTGAAACGAAAGGTGAATTTGGGGGACTCGGGATCCAAATCGGCATCAAGGACAACCGGTTAACCGTCATTGCGCCAATCGAAGATACCCCAGCATTTGCTGCAGGCATTCAAGC
>BQIX01000150.1 GCA_021604145.1 Nitrospirales bacterium | reverse complement strand
TTCAACTCTCTCTTCCCATTCTCTAAAAAAAATGGCTGCCGAAAAATCTCTTGAATATATTCAAGATGGTCACACGGTGGGATTAGGGACGGGTTCTACGGTGAAGTATCTGCTTGAAGCCCTTGCTCCACGCGTCAAAGCGGGACTACGCATACAGGGCGTGCCGACTTCTCGGGAAACCGCAACCTTAGCCACACAACTCCACATTCCGATCTTGCCGGATGAAGATGCGTGGGAAATCGATGTGGCGATTGACGGCGCAGATGAGGTCGATCCTCACTTCAACCTCATCAAAGGCGGTGGCGGAGCCTTGCTTCGCGAAAAAATTATTGCTGCCAATGCCAAACAGTTTGTGGTGATTGTTGATGAAGGGAAGCAAGTATCATCATTGGGGGTGTCATTTCCTCTCCCTGTTGAAGTCATTCCATTTGGATGGCCAAGTACGATGAGAGCGATTGAACGGTTGGGGTATCGGGCGACCCGACGAATGCGAGATGGCCACGTCGTGGTGACGGATAATCATCACTATGTGCTTGATGTGCAGGGAAAGGCCCTTGAAAATCCCTCAAAGCTTGCTCAGCAGTTCAATGATATACCAGGAGTTGTTGAGACCGGGTTGTTTGTGGGAATGACTTCGATCCTGATTGTCGGGACGCCTCAAGGGGCCGTTATCCATCGTCATCCCTCTTCCGTGTAAGAATCTTCTCCATCTAAAATTTCAATACCATTAATGTGTGGAGATACCGTCATCGAGAAAAGTAAGACTTCAATGCTACGTAATAATTGCTAGTAATGGAATGAATGATTACGCTTAAGTCGTTCAAACTGGTATGATAAATAAAGGGTTATAACGAATCCAATTCATTTCCAGTTGACTGAGAAGGGATACCTAGGCGACGGCGGATGTATGCCAACCTCAGATGACTGAATGGGGTTGCAAGGGTTACCTCTTGACGTCTTGATTTCTAGTCGCCTAGGCGACGATGGTTGTGTATCCAAGCGCACCCCGAATAGGAAACTGTAGTGGAAAGCCGTGCTGTCCCTAAGGTGTCAATAGAAGGTCTAATCCTACGCATTACCATCGGAAGGTGATACCCGCTTGGATTTACTGACAATGATTGACGTGTTCTATGACATATTCGATAGCAAAATTGCACGAGTTGGCGCTTTATCGTTTCGGTATAACTGAAACGGCTATCAGCCTGTTTGTGTTGACGGTAGTGTTGACTCTGGTTTTAGTTTGTCGTGGGTGAAAGGAGCGATTCATGCGGGGGTATTGTCGCAATAATTTGTGTTCTTCCAGACCACAACGATCGTTTGGCATTGGAATAATCATGGCTGTTTGCACGCTCAGTGCATTTGTCCAATGTTCTGATGTTCCGGGCAACTCTGCTCCGGTTGCTGAGGCAACAGTCTCGGTGACTGAGCCCAATCCGGAGGCTCAGGCGATGAACGTGGCCACGGTGTCCCTTCCGTCGAATGATACCTTTATCAAAGTTTCTAAAGAGGCCATGGCTTCAGTGGTCAATATTTCGTCAAGCCGAAAGGTTGGTCAATCGAAAGAGTCTCAACAGTCGCCGTTTTTTAATGATCCCTTTTTTCGACGATTTTTTGGTGAAGAATTTGAGGAAAAATTTAAACAACCTCGCCGGAGGAAGGAGCAGGGATTAGGATCAGGTGTCATCGTACGGGCAGATGGATACATCGTCACCAATAATCACGTCGTTGAAAAGGCCGATGAGTTGACGGTGTTGTTTAGCGATAAACGGAAATTTCCCGCCAAATTGATAGGGACCGATCCCAAAACTGACCTTGCCGTCATTAAAGTTGAAGCGACGGGCTTACCCACTTTACCGTGGGGAAATTCAGGCGCGTTGCAAGTCGGGGAAATGGTTCTTGCGGTTGGCAATCCCTTTGGGTTGAATCAAACCGTCACGATGGGCATTATCAGTGCTGTGGGACGTGCCAACATGGGAATTGTGGATTACGAAAACTTTATCCAAACGGATGCTGCCATCAACCCCGGAAATTCCGGAGGAGCTCTGGTGAATCTATCTGGACAACTGATTGGCATTAATACGGCTATTTTTTCACAGACCGGCGGGTATATGGGAATCGGCTTTGCCATTCCAAGCCGAATGGTGAAAAATGTAATGGAGAGTTTGATTGGACATGGAAAAGTTATTCGCGGCTGGCTGGGGGTCTCGATTCAAGAACTGACCCATGATTTAGCAGAGCAATTCCAGGTTCCGAATACGGCCGGTGCATTGGTCGGAGATGTATTTGCTGACAGCCCTGCCGGGCGTGCTGGTGTGCAGCGCGGCGACATTATTCGACACTTTAATGGGAAGCCAGTGAAGGACCCCACTCATTTGCGGTCACTTGTGGCGGAAACCCCACCCAACTCTGAAATCTCTCTCTCCGTTTGGAGGGATGGCGAAGAACGTGAGTTGAATGTTGATATTGGAGAGATGCCGAAAGACGTGACGGCGCTATCGAGTCCATCTGAAGGTCAAACCACAGGGAAACATGTGCTTTCAGGTATCACGGTTCAATCGGTACCGTCTGGTCAACATTCCGATGATCGAGGAGTGCTGATCTCACATGTAGAGCCGGATTCCCCTGCAGATCGGGCAGGTCTTCGCAAGGGGGATATTCTTCTTGAGGTCAATCGAGAAGCCATACGAACCATCGAGGATTTTGACACCGTTGCAAGTGATCTTGAAGAAACGACATCGGTGCTTGTGCTGTTGAAACGTGAAGCGAGAACGATTTTTCTCACAATCAAACCCTAACGTGAAGCTCTGGGTCCTGCGAGGTCAATACAGGTGAAAACGCATACGAGGCCTTGGTCTGTCATGGCTGTCACAATTGCGACGATGCTTCCCGTCTTGATACTCGGACTGTCATATTCTTTTAAGGTTTTCGCCAGTTCATCGACTGTGTCCATCCAAATTTATCAACATCCCCCCTTCTTCTCTCCGCTCAATGTTTCGGCTGATGCAGGATCGGTGATTCAATGGGAGAACAGAGGAAGGGAACTACACTCCATTCTTGCAGACGATTGCCTTCGAAGGTCGAAATGTGCGTTTGAGTCACGGATGCTCGAACCTGGGGAACATTTTGTCATCTCCAATTTGCAGCCGGGCGACTATGCCTATCATTGCGGCATTCACCCCTTCATGCGCGGCTTCATTCGGGTTAAAGGGAGTAGTTGGGGCGCACCCTCATCGAGTATTTGATGTGATGGCAAGCTGGGTTTTTATGACAATTGGGTATGCCTTTTCACTCCAATTGTGACGATTGTTGTGATAGAGCAAGGTTTATTGCACAGAAATGACCCCTGTGATACAGTTTCGTTCCCTGGAACTGGGTAGGAAGACGTCTTGAAGTTTTTGGTAGTTTCTTCACTGTTTCTTATTCAAAATGAATAGTACACAGATTGGTCCCATCGTCTAGCTTGGCCTAGGACGGCACCCTCTCAAGGTGCAGACACGGGTTCAAATCCCGTTGGGACCACCAGCCTTGCTGCCGCCTGCCCGGCTAGCCTGGTATCAATGGCGAACGGGTGGGTTGGGATATCGTCCTACTATTTTACAGCTTGTGACTTGTGCAGTTAATCAAGAAATCTCATAACCTACTCTTCCCTCATTTCTTTCGTCTGCGTTCCATTCGCACGCATCTGATAATCACCATAATCTGAGGTTCGGAATACTTATGCATACACGACAATTTCATGATGGCAAACAAGATGGATTAGAACCACTTGAATCGCTTGATCCTCTCGCGGTCAACTCATTCTCAGATTTGTTGGAAGCGATGAAGAAAACGGCCTTTGGCGGACGTCGCCTGGGTGAGGCGTTTGATATTCTCACGAACATGATCGAAGATCCGGACTGCAAGGTAGTGCTGACGCTTTCTGGAGCCATGACCATTGCGAAAATGGGAAAAATAATCAGCACGATGATTGATCAAGGCATGGTGCAAGCGGTGGTGTCAACTGGTGCGCTGATGGCACATGGGATGAGTGAGGCCGTCGGAGCGACGCATTATAAGTATCAGCCCACTATGAGTGATCCCGAGTTATACGAGAAGGGCTATAATCGCGTCTATGATACGTTGGAGATGGAGCTCAACTTAAATCATGTTGAAGAAGTTGTGGGTGAAACCTTGAAGCGACTGTCTCCGGATGAACCGCTGTCTTCGGAACGCCTCAACCGGGAGCTTGGTCAAACCCTCGCTGAACAATTCGAAGGTCCTGCCATTCTCAAGAGCGCTTATGAAAAAGGTGTGCCTGTGTACATACCCGCCTTTACGGATTCAGAGCTTGGCCTTGATGTTTCCATTTGGGCGATGGCTGAGCATTATCGAAAAGGTCATGAGCTTCCTTCGGAGAAAGGGACTCCTCTTGATATTTGGACTCAACTACAACAATATCGACCGACATTTAACCCGTTTCTGGATCTCAATAGCTACACGGAACAATTATTGTCTGCCAAACGCTTGGGAATTTTCACGATTGGCGGAGGCGTTCCACGGAATTGGGCGCAACAGACTCCTCCCTATATTGAGATACTTAATGTCCGACTGGGGACCAATTTGAAGCCGCCGCGTTTTCATTACGGGGTACGGATATGCCCAGAGCCGGACTACTGGGGTGGATTGAGTGGCTGTACCTATCAAGAAGGTGTGTCCTGGGGGAAATTTGTGCCTCAACATGAGGGTGGACAGTTCTCTGAAGTGCTGAGCGACGCAACGGTGGTCTGGCCAATTTTGATGATGGGACTTCTTGACCGCATCTCAAAGAAACAGCCACATGCGTAACTGAGAGAGTCATGTTCGCTTGTGCCTTAGACTCGACAACGACTTGCTGAGAATGACACAATAGTTCTTCAACATGTTCACTGCTCGTTCCATTGTTAATCTCTGGGTGATAAAGAAACCAAAGCCTATGTCTTTTTTGAAAATGAATCCATCTCAGAAGCGGGTCCTCAGTTCTGTCCAGGCCATTCTGTTCGGACTGTTGATCTTATTCGTCACCACTTTTGCGGGTGCTGAATCATCGACTGACTTTCTCGTCCGAGACAGCGACATTGTGCGGGGTGATCCCAATGCCCCGGTGACGGTCTTGGAATATTCAGACTTTACGTGTGGATTTTGTGAAAAATTTTTCCATGAAACGTTTCCACGTCTACTGACTGACTATATCGATACGGGAAAAGTCCGCTTTGTGTATCGTGATTTCCCTCGTGCCCCTGGCGGACCCGGTCTTCAAGCTTCTCAAGCAGCTCGTTGCGCTGGAGCACAAGATGCCTATTGGCCAATGCATGATCGGTTGTTTAATAGTGACCAACAGTTCTCCCTAGAGCAACTGACGGGGTATGCGAAAGAGCTCGGGCTTGATACCTCAAAGTTTTCGGAATGTGTGAGTGGTGATAGTTACGTCAAGGCCATTTACCAGGACCGAATTGAAGGTGGAACGCTTGGAGTCCGCGGAACACCAGGATTCGTGATCTTTGTCACGTCACTTCCTAAAGACGGCGAGATGGTGATGATTCCTGGAGCCTTTCCCTATGATGTGTTTCAGGAAGAAATTGAAAAGGTGTTGAAGTCTGTGCCTTCGAAAAGTGCATCGTAGCCATGCGCGCTCTCATTAACTGGTATTTCGCGGATCATCGCGGTGGTTTAACATAAGATAAGGGAATGCTAAGTACTATGTCCGATTCTTCTGCCTATTGGTCTGTGGAATGTTCTCCAGGTGAACCAGATTTGTTTGTCTGTATGGATTGTCTTGACGAAGTGTTTAGAGCCAAGGTTCCGATACAGGGATGTCCAGGCTGTGGTGCGGTTTCAACCTTTGAGGCCTTTGCCTTAGATTCTTTAGTCGAATGGGGCACGCCGGAGTTAATTGCCAAAGCCCAAGCGACTGGAGTGCAATCGAATGCAACTCCCGTGTCGGCTGATTCGACAGCCTTGACTGATGGTCCGCTTACAACCTAACCTCCGTGACGGCAATGTCGACAGAGACTCATCGGCCTTTTTTAATTGGCTCAGAATGGGTTCAGACTTCTCAAACTGAACCGGTTCTCAATCCGTACAATCAATGTGTGCTTGCACATGTCTGTCAAGCCGGGGAACACGAAATATCTCAGGTTCTCCAATCAACCGCAGAAGCCTATTCGTTCCTAAAAAAATCCTCCACGCATGTCAGGGCTAAGGGGTTGCAGCAGATTGCGGACTCGCTTCAGCGTCGGCGAGAAGAATTTGCGAAAACGATTTGTGAAGAAGCGGGGAAACCAATTACTGATGCTCGCCGGGAAGTTGATCGTGCAATTCAAACATTTTTGATCGCCAGTGAAGAAACGACACGAATTCCAGGCGAAGTCATCCCGATGGACCGTATGCCGGGAATGGAAAGCTACACAGGTATGCTCCGTCGGTTTCCAATTGGGCCGGTGTTGGGAATTACCCCATTTAACTTCCCTCTGAATCTGGTCGCGCATAAAGTGGCGCCATGTCTTGCTGCTGGAAATCCCATTGTCATTAAGCCTGCTCCTCAAACTCCACTCACCGCATTATTACTAGGCGAAGTGATCCTTGAGTCTGATTTTCCTGCTGGTTCGATGAATATCGTTCCCTGCCACACTCTATTAGCGGAAAAGCTTGTTCAGAGTGATGCATTTCAGGCCTTGAGTTTTACTGGAAGCGCTGCCGTCGGATGGGTGCTCAAGGGAAATGCGGGGAAAAAACGAGTGCTCTTGGAATTGGGCGGGAATGCTGGGGTGATCATCGAACCTGATGCTGATGTGGATTTTGCCGTTCAACGGTGTGTCGCAGGAGGGTTTGGTTATTCTGGGCAAACCTGTATTTCCGTTCAGCGTATCTACGTTCATGAGTCAATCTATGATTCGGTCGTTGACAAATTCCTTACACGGGTTCGCGATGTCGTCGTCGGTGATCCGGCACAGGATGAAACGGTCGTTGGGCCGTTGATTGACGAAGGTGCGGCTCGGCGTGTTGAGTCATGGGTCAATGAGGCGGTCACTCAAGGAGCAACGATTCGTCTTGGAGGCACTCGTCAAGGTTCAACGGTGACACCGACAGTGCTGACAAATGTGGAGCCCCACATGACCGTTTCCTGTCAGGAAGTGTTCGGTCCTGTGGTGATGGTGACTTCCTATCGAGAGTTTGAGGATGCCTTGCAGCAACTCAACGATTCAATGTATGGATTGCAAGCTGGAGTCTTTACGCAGAATACACAGAAGATCTTTCAAGCCTTTCAGCAACTTGAGGTTGGAACGGTTCTCTCCAATGAAATTCCGACATTTCGTGCCGATCATATGCCGTATGGCGGGGTGAAGGACTCCGGTCTTGGTCGGGAAGGCGTCAAGTACGCCATACAGGAATTGACGGAACCCAAGTTATTGGTCTGGAATGTTCCTATGCCATGACTCTTGGGGAATTGCGTTAGAAGGCTGAATGGTTTTTTTCGTCATCAAAATGTAACATGCAATTATCGAATTCTTTCTTGCACCTTGCCCTCGACTCTTGGTAAATAAGAAAACCTTGTGTTGAGTGTTTGTCAAACTATCCTTCATCTACTCACCCTTTCATAACACGACAACGGAATCATACTATGTTTCATCGAGTGCTGGTGTGTGTGGAAGGACAAGTCAGTGCAGGAAATACATAGTCTAGATCTCAAAGAGAAAGAGGAGGAGATATGGTACCAACACATATGTTTTTGACTCGAGGGGTCGGTGTACATCGAGAAAAATTGACCTCTTTTGAGGAAGCGCTGCGAAGTGCAGGAATTGCAGCCTGTAATTTAGTCAGCGTCTCTTCAATTTTCCCTCCAGATTGTAAAATCGTCCCACGGAAACGTGGGGAAAAGCTCTTAAATCCTGGAGAAATTACGTTTTGTGTCATGGCACGATCAGAAACGAACGAGCGAAATCGGCTCATCTCGGCTTCCATTGGGTTAGCGATACCGACGGGCCGCGAATCGCACTACGGCTATTTGTCTGAACACCATGCCTATGGGGAAACGGATGAAGAGGCCGGAGAGTATACCGAAGATTTAGCGGCACAGATGCTGGCCACCACACTTGGAATCGACTTTGACCCCGATGTGGCGTGGAAAGAACGTGAGCAAGTCTTCA
>BQIX01000149.1 GCA_021604145.1 Nitrospirales bacterium | reverse complement strand
CGTCGCATCCCCGCGACGCCCTAACGATGTCAACAGGACCAGCGGGATCGTCCCTAAGGTAGCATCCCCTTTGATGGTCCGGGCCAAATCCAAGCCGTCCATTTCCGGCATCAGCATGTCTAAGATCGCGAGGTCATAGGGCCGGCCCGCCGCTGCGGCCTGCTGTAAGATCGCCAATCCTTCCGACGGTCTTGCCGACGTCGTGCCCTCAATTCCCCAGTCCACAAAATACTGGGCCACGAGCCGACGATTCGTGAGGTGGTCATCCACATAGCACACACGAAGCCCCTGCAGACTGTTCACCGGGTCCACCGCTAACACCGAGGAGGCGGCCGATTGCTTGGGTAAGCGAACCGTGATCCAAAACGTACTCCCGATTCCTGGCGTACTCTCCACGCCAATCTCTCCACCCATCCGTTTGATGAGTTGTCGACAAATGGCCAGGCCCAGGCCCGTCCCGCCGAACTTCCGCGTCGTGGAACTATCGGCCTGCATAAAGGGGGCAAAGAGTTTGGTTTGCACCTCGGAAGCGATACCCACTCCCGTATCGGCCACCTCGATTCGAAGCAGTACCGACTCGTCCGTCTCCTCCAGGCATTGAATCTGGACCGTGACTTCCCCCTTTTCGGTAAACTTAATGGCATTGCTCACGAGATTCATGAATACTTGCCGCAGCCGTCCCGGATCACCCCGCAGGGCCGTAGGGACATGCGCGGAGACAAGGCCCACCAATTCCAAGTGTTTTTCGCCAGCTCGCCCGCCCAGCAACTCGAGGGTTTCTTCCAGCGCCGTGCGCAGATCAAAATCGATGATTTCAAAGTCCATCTGTCCGCTTTCGATCTTGGAGAAGTCGAGAATATCGTTGATGATGGACAGGAGCGCTTCGCCCGAACTGCGTACCGTGTCGGCATATTGCTGCTGTTCCGCCGTCAATGCCGTCTCTAACAGCAACCCGGTCATCCCGATCACCCCGTTCATCGGCGTCCGAATTTCATGACTCATCGTTGCTAAAAATTCTGATTTAGATCGACTGCCATCTTCCGCCATTACTTTGGCTAATTTTAGTTGATCTTCAGCCTGAGTCCGTTCGATCACCCGTCCAAGCTGAGTGCCGATAATCGTCATCACGTCTAATAACCGCGGATTCGATTCTTCCATATGTTGTGAAAAGAAGGTTAAGACAGCAAACAACTGATCTCCAATTGAGACAGGGAAGGCAAATCCTCCTTTTATGCCAATCGTCTCTGCGACTTTCGCTCTCAAAAAATTTGACTCTTGAGTGAGATCGGTAATCCACACCGCACGGCGTGAGGCCAAGACCTGCCCCGGGAGCCCGACACCTGAAGTGAAGTGAGTAGGTTCTGAGATTTCTCGAAACACGTCGAACTCTGGAGAGTCGAGATGCCAGATTGTTGTCGGAACAAGCACTTCTTCAGATTCATGTTTGTACATATAGACATGTCCAACTGGCCACTTTGTATGCGTGCACACGAGGTCGAGAATTGCCTGAAAGGCTTCGTCAACAGAATGAGCTTCATTGGCAGAAATCGCCGCTCGCTGGAGCAATTGAACCATCGCTGTTTCACGTCGTAAGGCTTCCTCTGCCTGTTTACGCTCTGTAATATCTCGGATGAAGGCATTAAACGTCCAGGTTCGATCTGCAGCGCACAAAGGAGAAATCGTCAGTTCAAGAGGAAAGACTCGCCCCTGTTTATCACATCCCGTAATTTCTACTCGTTTGCCTAAAATAGCTCCTTGTTGGGTTTCAAGGAACCGTGCAAGGCCTAAGTCATGGGCTTGACGATGTTGGGCTGGAATAATCGTCTCGGAAAGCCGTCTTCCCACTATCTCTTCTCGAGACCATCCGAAAATTATTTCGGCCTGAGCATTCCAGTCGGTGACGAGGCCTTGGCTATCCATTCCGACGACCGCATCCAAGGCCGTATCAATAATTTGACGATTTCGCGCCTCACTAAATCTCAGAGCGTGAGACAACCGTTCAACAGCTTTTCGCACAACATAAATAGCTAGGAGAAGCACCAAGAGACTAATCATGATCTGTTTGACGATCGCATTCACGGTTGCCGACTGTTGTTTTTTCAGGGAAAGTTCAACGCGAATCCATCCAACAAGTTCATCATGTGCTCGAAGAGGTTGGAAAATAATGAGATGCTCTCCATCGACTCCTTCATGTGGCGTAGTCAACGAGGCAATCCCCCGGCCTGAAGACTCTCGAAGAGCCGGAGATGTCACAGTTTGTCCAATCTGCTCAAGCTGGTCGGAGGCCACGACCATACTGTCCTTATCAATGACCATCACGCCTAATATTTCCTCATCTTGCTGAACACGGGTCATCAACGCTTCTTGAACCACAAACAGGTTCTCCAAGACAGCTGTCGCCCCAATCAGAGACAGTCCCTCGGCAAGCGCTAACCCCCGCTGCTTGGATGCACGTTGCAACTCTTGTTGTTGCTCGATGACTTGAACAACGCCATACACACCCATGAAAAGAGCAATGATCGTTGAGAGGACAATCGTTAACCACTTTTCAGGATTGTTCATGATAAATTCCTGGAGTCGAAACTTTGAAAAATCCATCAAGAGAACCTATGGTTTCAGTTCAACATCAATCGTCTGTTGATCTGTCTCCGTCACGTGAATCGTCTGCGACTGCACACCCAAATACTGATGCCACATGTTCAACTGATACGTCCCAGGTGGCACACCGCTAATCTTGAATGATCCAGACTTATCGGTCTGAGAAAAAAACGGATGGGTGAAGACATGAACCCACGCTTCCATAAATTTATGGGCATCACAACGCACATCGAGAATGCCAGGTCGGGCTAGTCGTTTTGAAATGGCTCGGTTATTCGGCGGGACTGCGACATTTAAAAATGTTTTTCCGTTTTGGTGGATGTGTGTATTGTGCAAGACAGGATCAACGCTCGTAATCTGCAACGGACTCCCGCTGTATGCAGCCTGGACTCGAGGAATAAACCGACACTCGTGATTGGCAAGTTTGACAGCCTGCTTGGGTAAGGTCACTCGGCTCTTCTCAACTCCCTCAATACTCACGATGACGTCCTGGACACCATACGAATTTGAGTCACGCACAACGAAAGGCTCTTGCATTGAGGCACCACAATATTGCGCGTCACGTGTCACGGTGAGTTTCTTGTCTGGTGGAATAGAGCCTCGGAACAGGATACGTCCTTCTACCGTTGTGAACGTTGGGCGTGCCTGACTTTCTTTCGCCATGGCAACATTCAGATAGGCAATATTCGATAAAAGGCATAACGCAATGGCGATAGTTAGTAAGCATGTTCTCATGATCCCTCTCCAGACTGTGAAAGTGATGCGACATAGAGCGCAAGATCCCAAGCTTCTTCTTGAGTGAGAGAATCCCCATACGACGGCATGGGCGTACCATCCAACCCGGTCATCAGAGCACGGTAGATGGCATGGGGACCTTTTCCGCTTTTCAATCGAGTTTTCGTGAGGTCAGCAGGTTGAAGACTTCTACCTTTTGTGTCGGAAAGAGATTGGGCTAGCGGCCCATCACCACGAGCGTCTTCTCCATGACATGCCTGACAATACATTTGTGCATATAACTTCCGTCCTCGTTGTGCCGCATCTGGTGTGACTGATCGTGACGGAGGAACAAGAATAGGCTCACCTGCAGACTCTTCTCGAAAGCGAGGGGAGAAACTTCTCACATATTCCACAACAGCTCGACGGTCTGGTTCAGACAAATCTCCATAATCAGACATCGAAGTTCCTGCTACGCCGACAGAAATCGTTCGAAACAGATCATCCTGAGTGGGCAATTGCCCGGTCGGCGTGCTGCGAAACTTGAACACTCCCGCAGTAAAGTCTGTCGGTTGTGGATTTAACGAACTGGACAATTCACCCGTTCCATCGCCTTGATCTCCATGACACCGCATGCAATGCTTGGTATACACCCGCTCTCCCTGCGCAAGAAGCGCAGGTGAGGATTCCGGATTCTGAATTTCAGCGCGCACAATTGGCTCGACTTTACTTGGCCGTTCAGCCGTGCCCTGGATACCTTGGGGCGACAGTGCCTTTTTTGTCATTGGAGTTTCAACACTGTGAACCGGTGGCTGAGAGGCTGATTTCGAATGATTGCTTGGCACACACCCAACACTGACGAGAAGAAGCAAAGAGAGGAGGCCGCAACCATACGGCCACCTATTCAATCTAAACTTTTCTTGCAGACCATACAGAGTATCGCGCGTTCGACTCACACAATAGCGACTGGACACTGACCACACACCTCCCATTATTTTTTGATCATTCGTGACACGTAAACAGAGATCCCTCTGTCAGTACTTGATGACATAGACGATTTCGGCCACAGATTCTGGAATCTTGAGTTATAGCCGTTTCAATTATAGCGAACCCGCATCACGTGAAGCCGAATTGACCGCACATACACCGCGCAACCACACACGTCGTACGAGCGAAATGTAATTGGATTCGCGATAACCTATGGGAATGATACTGAGGTCCAAGTCCCACTATGAGGACTGAAACAAAGAAATAGGCCAATATCCAGGCAAGAAATATGGTGATAGGAATAGGGAGGATTGTGAAGAAACAGGTGAAGGAAGCGTCAATGTTCGCCAACTGACCGGCACTCACGTCTTGGGGAATCTTTATCGTACCCGTTCTTGTTCAAAGGCTTGACAGACCCGCCGAAACTCGTGCTGAAGTGCCGTGAATTTTTCTGTCAATTGCCGTGCAGAGGCATTTCGTCCTTCTTGTTCCAAGAATCGGCAAATTTCCCCTAGCGGTTCGGCTCCCATGTTGCGCGACATACCCTTCAACGCATGGGCGATGTCAGCAATGCGGTCATGGTCATGTTGCTCAACCGCTTCTTGAAGCTGTGTCACGCAGTCTGTTGCATCATGAACAAACTGATCAATCATGCGGACCACAAAAGAGGGCTCTCCTAATGTCCGCCATTCTTTCACCGTCGCCTGGTCAATGGGAGGAATCGCCGCGAAATGACTTGAATTCGACACACTCATCTCTGGAGTTGTCTCGCCCATCTCGGCTCTTGAGTCTGCCGGAAGCCATTTGGCCAACCGTTCAGACAATTGCACGGACTTAATGGGCTTAGTGAGATAATCATCCATTCCCGCATCCAGGCATTTCTCTCGATCTCCAGCCATGGCATTCGCCGTCATCGCAATGATGGGAATTCGAGTCGTGCCTTCGCTGACCTCATCTCTTGACATGTGTTTGCGCTGCGATGCTTCGCGACGGCGAATCTCAGTTGTGGCTTCATATCCATCCATTTCTGGCATTTGGCAATCCATCAAAATCAGGTCATACGGGATTTGACAGACAGCTTCAATGGCTTCTTTCCCATTATTCACCACATCAACTCGATGCCCCCACCCTTGAAGCCGTAACATCGCCAACTGCTGATTCACCTGTTGATCATCAACCACCAGAATCCGTGCGGCACGTTTCGGGACAGTTGACTGAACGGCCGAATGCTGTTCCGACGAATTCTGAACCTGGTCGAATCCTTGAGAGGTGAGATTCATCACCGTCGCAATTCCCTGTTCTAACCACGCCTTTCGAACGGGTTTACTCAGGTAGGAATCAAATCCCCCTTCCTGCAACGCGACAGGATCCTCCGGCTTTCCTAACGATGACAGCAAGATAAGTTTCGTGGCCGCTAAAGCCGGATCACCTTTGATGGCTTTGGCTAAGGTCACACCGTCCATCCCAGGCATATGATAATCAAGAATGGCGAGATCAAAGGGTTTTCCACGTGAGACTCCCGCATGCAACACAGCGAGTGCTTCGGCAGGAGTAGAGGCCGTCACGGCCTCCATTCCCCAATCCTGTGCATATTGCGAAAGCAGATAACGATTCGTTGGATGATCGTCAACACAGCAAATTCTCAAATTCTGGAAACGATTATCGAGTGGCGTGGAAGTCTGATGACAAGGGTCTTGCTTCTGTAATCGTAAGGTGAACCAGAACACACTTCCCTGTCCAACTTGACTGTCGAGTCCGATGGTTCCGTCCATTAATTCAACCAGCCGCTTGCATATCACAAGACCTAAGCCTGTTCCGCCATATTTCCTGGTCGTAGAACTATCTGCCTGGGTAAAGGCTTGAAAGAGCCGATCTTGTACCTCTGGGGCGATCCCAATGCCGGTGTCAGACACCTGGACGCGAAGTTCCATTTCTTTCTCTGTCTCATCAAGTCGTAATACTTGAACAGCCACTTCTCCCGAGTCAGTAAATTTGATCGCATTACTGATAAGATTGAGCAGCACTTGCCGCAACCGGCCAGGATCTCCGCGCACGGCCGTGGTCACATCTGGAAATACAAACGATGAAACTTCCAACCTTTTACTAGCCGCCTTTTCAGTTAACAAATCTAGGGTTTCTTCCACTGCAATCTGCAAATCAAAGTCGATGACTTCCAGTTCAAGTTTCCCAGCTTCAATCTTTGAAAAATCAAGGATATCGTTAATGATGGTCATGAGAGCTTCACCAGAATTGCGGACCGTCTCGGCATAATACTTCTGGGAGCGAGTTAATTCTGTTTCGAGCAAGAGTCCCGTCATGCCAATGACCCCATTCATCGGAGTCCGGATTTCATGACTCATCGTGGCCAAAAAATCAGACTTCGACCGTGCCGCGTCAACGGCTTGGTCGCGAGCCTGCCCGAGTTCAAAGTTTTTTGTTTCGAGCTCTTGCGCGACCCGGGCAAGTTGTTCCTCACGTTGCTTTCGTTCTGTCATATCCCGAACCAGAGCAATCATACATTTTTTCCCTCCCACTTCGATGATCGAGGAGGAAATTTCTGCGATCAAATGCCGGCCCATTTTCGTCATACAGCTCAGCTGATCGGTCCAGCCGTATCCACGTTGCGAGACAGAGTGAAAAAAGTCCAACAACGCCTGCCCTTCGGTCGGATAAATGGCAAAGACCGACATGGAAACAAGTTCATTTTCTGAATATTCCAGCATACTGGCCGCACGGGAATTCGCTTCGAGGATCGTATTGTCTTTGAGATCAACCACAAAGATCGCATCGTTGGAATGACTGAAAATTTTACGAAACCGCTCTTCACTATCCAATAAGGCTTTTTCAGCACGCTTTCGCGTCGAAATATCTTTAAAGGTAACAACCGCACCACCCATCCCGCTTTCTTCATCGTAGAGAGACGTCCGTGTATATTCGGCAGGGAAGCGTGTTCCATCCTTTCGAAAAAATTGACTGAGTTTGACTTCACCCATTTCTTCGATGGAAAGATTATCACGAAGCCGCGATTCTTGTTGAAATGCGTGATCATCCTGAGTCTCGCTCAAAGGCTGGATCAAATGCTCAGGCTTTCCGATAAGTTCGGGGCCCTCCCAGCCAAGGAAGCGAGTCGCCATAGGATTCACGAACGTAATATTGCCTTCCCGATCGACACCGTATATGCCCTCTCCCGCTGTTTCCAAAATCAATTCCTGACGTCTGGCCAGCTGCGTCACCTCTTCAGTCGCACGCTGAATACGCCCTTCTAATTGTTCTTGATGGTGTTGTAGCTGTTTATCACGTTCCTGAATTTGCTCTAGCATGTCATTGAACCCATCAATCAAGGTTCCCACTTCATCATCCGTTTGTTTTTTCAGACGAAGACTATAGTCCTTCTTTTTGGTGACTCGACGCACAAGGACCGTCAGTTCAGTGACGGGACCTGTGATGGCTCCCTGGAGTCGCGAAGACAGCATAAACGCAAGCAAGGTCGCTAAAATCAGCAGAACTCCGGCATAACTGGCATATTCGGCAATCGTGACATACAACGACTTGATGTCTGATTTGACATACAGGGTTCCAATCTTTTCTCCATTCGAGAGAATGACATGCATCATTTCCAGCGTATTTTTGTTAAACAGATACCCGCGGTCGTCGTTCAGAATGGGAGGAGTGAACGCATGCGGATGACGTACATATTGAGCAAATACTTGGTCATGCACATCATATAGGACAGCCGCATTAATTCCTATTTGAAGTTCTAGAGTTTTGAGTAACTGATTCCCTGAAATAAAATCATCTGCTGTCAACGCAGGAATACTACTCGTACCAATGACGTTCGCCTGAGCGGACAGTTCCTGAACCATGGTTTGCCGAAGCGTGACGAGGTACGTGACAATAAAGACTTCGCA
>BQIX01000148.1 GCA_021604145.1 Nitrospirales bacterium | reverse complement strand
TCGCTTCCGGTTGTGGATCTCCATAGGCATCTTTTGGCTCAATCGTCACTTGCTTACTATCACCTTTTTTCATGCCTTCAAGGGCCGTTTCCAATCCGGGAATAATTTGGTGGGAGCCTTGAGTAAACTTCAAGGGCTCTCTCCCGACATTTGTATCGACAACATCTTTATTTTCCAACGTTAACGTATATTCCATCGAAACCGTTTTACCGTCAGAAACCGTCATCGCTGAACTGTCTTGTGCTGTTTCGGCCTGTACTGATGCCGCCAATGTTCCGGCTATGAAAATGGAACAGCAGGCTATCCGAATGGCCAATGAATGCAGTGACATGATAGGAGTCCTCCGTATTATAAGGTGTGAATGTCGTGTAGACTGGAAAGGGTCGCGGATTGAGAGGAGGGGGGAAAGCGAGCTGATCCAGACTAGGTACGATTAGCAACACCCAATTTATCAGATTATTTCGGGTATAGCTATGTAGGCAAATGAGGTCAGTCAGGTCCACAAGTCAATCCAAACTGGCACGAACACAGACGTACTGAACAGAAATCGCATCGGCGATTTCCCTTATTTTCCTGTTGGATAGGAATACGTCACACAGAAAATGAACCTCTGATAAGATGGCAAACAAATAAAAGTATTTCCCTCAGGAGGGAGATAGAGGATTCTTGACCAGACAAAGGGATTCGTATGGACTCGGTTACCCAACTGGCACTCGGCGCTGCAGTCGGAGAAGCAACCCTGGGGAGGAAAGTTGGCAACAAGGCGATTTGGTGGGGAGGAATCTGCGGCACCATTCCTGACCTCGACATCTTCATTCCATTTAATGATCCCGTTACTTCTTTTATTTCCCACCGATCGTTTTCTCATTCTTTAGTCATCTTGGCACTCCTCACTCCATGTGTGGCGTGGGTGATTCGCCGAATTCATCCACAATATGCCACCAACACACGAGCATGGATGGCTTTGGTGTATCTTGCCTTTTCAACGCATGTTCTGCTGGATAGTTTTACGGCATATGGCACACAACTATTTTGGCCTCTTTCCAATCATCCAATCATGTGGTCCACGATTTTTATCATTGATCCTTTGTATACAACACCTCTGCTCTTAGGGGTCATCGGCGCACTCGTGATGAGCCGAGAGAAGGGACTAGGGCATACAGTTAACACGCTTGGCCTCATACTCAGTGCACTCTATTTATCATGGACTATCGCCGCCAAATGGCATGTCGAGCACTTCGTCCAAGAACGCTTAGCCGCGCAACAAATATCCTATACACAGATACTCGTCCAACCAACTCCAATCAATTCGCTTCTCTGGAGAGTATTGATTATGGAAGAAGAGGGTTACGCAGAAGGATTTTACTCGATTCTCAATAGACCCACTGATCTGCAACTCATACATTACCCGAGTGACAGACATTTCTTAGACACGCTTACCGACCATGAACCAGTCAAAGGTCTTCATTGGTTCACACAAGGATTCTGGGGAATCAGGCTGCAAGATAATCTGATTGTCATCTCCGATCTACGTATGGGCATGGAGCCAAATTATGCGTTTAGCTTTAACATCGGGGAAAATCGAGAAGCACAAATTTTTCCCATCGCCAGCGAAAGACGAGCGTCGACCACCAATTGGGGACAGGTACTTCGCTGGGTCTGGAAACAAATATGGGAAGCGTCAGGGGAAGATAACGCTCATCCTAAAAAATAACTATGGACCTGATAGGAAAATGCAAGTAAGTGAGCATCTGACTTCAAGGGTCGACTGAGATTCTCATGCGGAACTGAAATATCAACACCGGCAAGTCGAGCCCGACCACTTCACGATGACCTATTATTGAAGAAAGTCGGTTCTTCTTCAACAATTATTCGACAGTGGAAGCATGAGCTACTAGCCGCTTCACAGGAAAGTTGACAGTCACCTGCGATCCTGACATTTTAGAATCAACCCCTCTAACCGAGAAAAGGAGAGAATCAATGGGAAACAAACTTGACGGAAAAGTGGCCGTCATCACGGGAGGAAACAGCGGCATAGGGTTAGCAACCGCCAAACTCTTTCAGACTGAAGGAGCGATCGTCGTGATAACAGGCCGACGGCAAGAAGCCGTTGACCACGCCGTCAAAGAGATCGGAGGAACAAGTGTTGGCTTGGTCTCTGATGCCGGCAATATGACTGACATTCAAACGCTCTATGCGAATATACAGAAGAACATTGGAAAGATTGATGTGCTATTCCTCAATGCAGGGGTGGCGACATTTGGTCCCTTCGCATCAATGGATGAAGCCACATTCGATCACATGGTCAATGTGAATTTCAAAGGCCTGTTTTTTAATGTACAAAAAGCCTTTCCACTCTTAAACGAAGGCGCATCGGTCATTTTCAACACCTCGATTGCCGATCAAAAAGGATTCCCTTCGACCAATGTCTATGCCGCCACCAAAGCGGCCGTGCGCAGTCTTGCCAGAACCTTGGCCGGCGAACTCTATGAAAGCAAAATCCGAGTCAATGCCCTCGCCCCTGGACCAATCGATACGCCAATCTTTGAAAAAGTCGGAATGCCGAAAGACGCCGTTGGTGGGGTAAAAGACGGTTTTGCCCAAGAAAACCCCATGAAACGCATGGGCACGTCCGAAGAGATTGCCAAAGCCGCTTTGTTTCTAGCCTCGGATGACTCCTCTTACATTATGGGCATCGACTTGACCGTCGATGGGGGGATGACACAACTCTAATATGAGATAGGTAATCCTAGAACTTGTATCAAGAGAAATCTTTGGTTCTACCGAAGTTCTTTTAAACCTAACTTGAGTTCAACTTTGCATTTCAGGGAACGCAGATTCCAATAGGCACTACTAGTAACAATATGTTCCAATCCTCGACAATGCTCGCGATAATCTCTTCCCAGTGCCTTGAGTGTCACGGGTGAGGAGATAGCCTGCACTTGGAGCGTAAGTGCTTTCTGTTTCGAGATTGTCAGCAGATTAGTAATGGTAACGAAGCTGGGCAATGAGCAACGCATTGCCTTCCATGCGATACACCATACGATGCTCGTCTGTGATACGACGAGACCAAAAGCCAGAAAGTGCATGCTTTAAAGGTTCAGGCTTGCCGATACCGGCAAACGGTTCACGTTGTGTCTCATGGATTAATTTGTTAATTCGTTCAACCATTTTTTTGTCCTGTTTCTGCCAGTAAAGATAGTCGCTCCAAGCTTCATCTGAAAAAATCAGCTTCACTTTACCAGCTTCCGGGAATTTCCTTTTCCAGCATTTAATTGTTCGACAGCAGACAACAGACGCTTGGCATTTTTTGAGCTACGAAGGAGATAGGCGGTCTCTTCGAGAGCGTTATAATCCTCCAGGGATAGCATGACAACAGCCTGCTCCCCGTTACGGGTGATAATCAGGGGTTCATGATCATCACAAACTCGGTTCATGGTATTCGCAAGATTGGCTCGGGCCGCAGAATATGTAATAGCATCCATGTCGTTGACTCCATTCTCTAATTGTACATCTTATTGTACAATACGTAACCTGAACTGTCTATCGTTTCAAAATGACAGAAAAACTACTCAGGGCCACTTCAATCTGTTTCCTTACTCTTATTGTCATGAAATGAAGATAGCTGGAGGAAATAGAAAGTCAAGAAACGACCCCATTTTTTGACCTAGCCTGCCGTGGGGGAATTCACTATGGAATAAGTCGTTGCCCACTCATCTTGGATCAATCCATTCCTAAGGCCTGCCGCAATACGTCCACATCTGGGGTAAACGACTGCAGTGATGTATGGTGTGCCTCGAATTGCCAAAACAATGCTTGAAGTCGTTCCCTGCCGGTTTCAGTCTTTGCTGCCTCTCGTGGAGTTTGAGATTTTAGCGCAGGCAGTGGTGTATCCAACCATGTCTGCCAATGGTGTTCTGACATCTCTTGTAATTGCGCTTGAACTTCCGGCGTATCCTGTAATTCCTTATTTGACTCATCACTCAAACTCGTATCCGGCGAACGGTTAGCGGTTTCCTCAAGCATCTTTTCCGATGACTCTATCACCGCGTTGCGGAATATCGCCTGATTGCCTAGGAGGATTTCAAGCTCTTGCCTAATCACATCGGCCCGTTCCTGCGAATTGACCTCGATGGTGAGTTGGTCCTGGTTAATGACAATGTGGCCCATAACAGTATTGTCCCAGTTCGCCTGTTGCTGGTTCCCTTTCTTCAGCCAAGGAAACTCAATAGAAACCAGGTCTCCACGCTCATCCTGTATACCGTCTTGAGCCAACTCATCGGCATCCTCTGTCATTGATAGGCTGATAAGGGCATCTAAAGCCTGACGAGGTGTGCATGTCAGCGAATAGGAAAGCTTGGTCAACTGCAGGGGGTCACCATCGGTGTTGTGTAATTGTGGCAAAGAAGGATGAGAGAGTTCCTCCCGAATGTCGTAATACATGGTGCGCAGTTCTATATCATACTCAAAGAGGAAACTCTGATCATCATTAGGAAATGGTTTTGTCAGGTTTTCCCGGACGTCAATGAAATCGTTATGGTAGACGGGCGGAATCATCGTGGGTGCACAGCCCACCATAATCGAGGCATCATCCATAGTGATGATCCGTGTGAAAATAATCGAAGCTTTGGCCAATGTAGATGAAGCTTGCCGCTCGTGAACCGTCACCTCCCGATCTAGAATCAGATCGCGAAGCGTAAGAGACTCGCCTGGTTCGACATCTGTAACCATAAAGAAACTGTAGGCCTGGGAACAGATCTCCTTGATAAAACGTTGTTGAAATGCATCCAGTCGTGAGCCCTTCGCCTCGAGATAATGCTGAGCCACCGGCATTTCAGGAATACGTTCTGTCCCCTCTATCTCTGTACTATCCGGTATCCAGTTGAACACGAACCAAGGAAGAAACGCCGTGTCTAGTTCTGGCTGAGAACTAGGGTCCAATGGTACGTCGTCCCACAGGGAAAACTCATCCCATGCCTCCACAAGAGCTTCTGAGCCATAGTATTTGTCGGCATGCTTCAGCAGAATCGGGATAAGCTCCCCTTCCGTCCTACGCATTTTCAACCAGGTTAAACTGGTAATTGGCGCACTCTCCTTGGTAAGGCAACATTTTTTGTATTTTTTCCCGCTGCCGCAAGGGCAGAGATCATTACGACCAAATTTCGCCATACGCACCTTTTAACCTACAGTTCGTCGGCTTACCTGAAAAAGAGGATTCCTCGCCCATATAACTCCAACAGTTTGTCGATTCCCTGTTGCCATTCTCCCTATAATGCATCCTGTCCCGCAACCATCAACTCACCAGTTTTTCCAGCCTGATTTCTGAGAGTAGAAAAGATTCAAGCAACGACTCGTCGACAGAAAAATCACGCAGATTCAATTGAGAGAAATCCTAGATACTCGAATTCCCTTCAAGTACAATGTCCTAGTGAGGAGAGACGTAGCGATGCTAGAAGAAAATAAGGAGGTTTGCTAATAATGATGGATATTATGGCTATTAAGCAGTTATCTCGTGAAGAAAAACTTCGTGTTATGGAAGCTATTTGGGAAGATCTGTCCAGCGAAGACCAATCGATTCAATCCCCAGCATGGCATGAATCCGTTCTTCAGGAAACAGAACAAAGGGTTCAATCCGGAAGTGAGCAGACTCTTGACTGGAAAAAGGCCAAGCAAGTGCTTTAGAAGTAAGTGCACAATTAGAAAATTAGGGTTACTGCTTGATATTGGGCTTCATTATATCAGTCGAATTGGTCGTGGTGAATTAAGTCGTTTGATATCTGGAATTCGAAACTTTAAATTAATGATGTTACCTTCTTTTAGTTTTTTCAAAACCGGCTCTGCGTGTTTACGTTTCATTCCATGGTCGAAACAAACTTGTATAACATCAAGTTCGGTGGATATGGATCCATTACGAAGCAGGTTTTCTAATTCTTTTTCAAAGACTAGGATCTTACTTGGTCGAAAATCTGGATGTGGAAGGCGCAATTGGTCAGGCTTAATGTTTTCTCTATTGATATCAAAGTCTGCCTCACCTGTCATTTCATCGCTCTTCCATGCCACTTGTAGAAATTTGTCCATTCCCCGAGGGTGTCCAGATCCAAAAATAATACCGTGGATATTAGCTCCCTTTTTGATGGAAAATGGGGCAAGATAATACCTTTGTGCCGAGGGTATTAGTCTTCTGTAATAATCAAGTGCTGCACGATGGACATGATAGTAATCGTCTGGTCGACTTATTTTCAGGCTGATAGCTGGATGCTCGAGAAAGCGGTAAAGGGTCGAAGAGGAAATGAAAAATAGGAAGTCACAGGTCTGGGATTTCACCAATCTAGAAAACACATCGTCAGTTACTTGACTGACTCCAGTCTGATCAATAAAAACAAGTTTCGCTGCATGTTGGTCATTAAGCTGTTGTGCAGACTTTTCCCAAGCTTCTTCGAAGGCTAGTGATTTTATGTCATAACTTACATTTGACATCTTAGGCACTTGCTCATCTATTATTTGTTTTAGTTGATTAATCTTTTGTGACGATTTATCAAAAAAATGCAGATGAGTTTTAACTTTTCCCCATGCTGCTAATTTCTGGCAGTTCTGTAATTGACGGATTATTCGAAGCGGGCTCCCAGGTTTGTTAGAAGAGTCAGTTCCAGGCCCAGCGAAAAAATCATAAACATGGATTATGCTTTTACTGGGAACATTTTGGGCTAGAAATACTGGAAACCACTCACGAGCATAAAGCTCAAAAATCTCTAGCTTTGTAAGGGTGCCATCATCAAATGGCCTATTGTGGAAGTCGCCTGTTGACATGCGACCTAAGCAAGCTGAAATTGCTTGCGAATAGTGACCAATTTCGCTTCAGATGGGCTTGAAGCAGAAACTCGTTTCGGGTATTCACTGTATGTTTTTCCAGCTAATTTGCGTCCTGTTTCTTTTTTTCGAACACCTCCCCATTGCTTAAAGAAAAAAGGCACCTTCGAGTTTCTACATTGATCACGGATTGAAAGTACCCAGTCTTTTTGTATAGGCCGTGCTCCCGGGCCACTTTCTCCACCAACGATAACCCATCCTATGCCTTTAAGATTAATCATTCCCAGTTCTTCAAGAAGCGGTTCGATCGAAAGAAATCGCATCTTTGCCGGTGCGTTGCGCAGATGGTCTATCCGTGGGAGGCCATATTTCTTGTTTTCTACACTGACACCCCACCAAATATGTGGTTGTTTCGAGGCAAACTTTAGATGACTGTTTAGCAATGCGCTCATTCGTTCCGAACGTTTTGTGAGAACCTGGAAAGTATGCCAATTTGCCTTTACCATCACCTCAACAACTTCTTGAATGTATGCATCAGGAACATCTTCCTGAAATAAATCACTCATTGAATTGACGAATATCATTTTTGGTGTACGCCAGCGTAAGGGCTCCGCGAGTTTTGTTGGAACAAGTTGCAGATCAAACCCAAATTCATAAGGATGCCCGGGAACGCCACGAAAACGCTCTGCAAATGTCTCTGCATAGCAATTTGCACAACCTGGACTAACTTTAGAACAACCTCGAACAGGGTTCCAAGTTGCATCTGTCCATTCTATTTTTGAATTATCACTCATAGATCAACCTTGTTTGTACTTTGTAAAACATATGTTATTATTTTTCTACATTAATTCAATAGGGGCAAGCAGGATAATAAATCCCTCTTAGGCAGTAAAACTTTTTGGCAAAAATATGATCATATTTAACTATTCGTATCAACGTTTCTTTTAAAAACGTAGTTGAATATTTCATTCAAATAATTCGATCTTTGATTGTTTGCCTTGCCTATTCTCTTTTCTTTCCCTGTTCTCCAACCTGAACCAATGCTGGAGGGCTTTGAGCGGCCAAATCAGCGTAAAAATCTTTGCCTTCGTGATTCACCACAATGAAAGCGGGGAAATCTTCGACTTCGATTTTCCATATCGCTTCCATACCTAGATCCTCGTACTCGAGGACTTCCACTTTTTTGATGCTGTGTTCGGCTAATCGCGCGGCAGGTCCCCCGATGGAACCAAGATAAAACCCTCCATATTTTCCGCAAGCATCCCGTACCTGTTTGGAGCGGTTGCCTTTGGCCAACATGATCATACTGCCGCCTTCAGACTGAAACTGATCCACGTACGAATCCATGCGTCCGGCTGTGGTGGGGCCGAAAGAACCTGAGGCATGACCTTCGGGTTTCTTGGCAGGACCGGCA
>BQIX01000147.1 GCA_021604145.1 Nitrospirales bacterium | reverse complement strand
CCTATTTCACTGGACCCTGAGACCCGTAGGTGCGGCAGGAGGTGTGGTATCAGCCGCCCCTTTTGTGAGTAGGAGAACCGTATCACCTGAAAATGGGGAATGTAAGGTTCGAGATGCTCCACCATTTACCTGCCCACCGTTCTGGGTCGCTCCTGAGATGGGATTAAACCACAACAGATCGAATGTACCTCCAGCGCCTCCCAGGTTTATGGTGATTGAGCCACCATTTTCGTCATAGACCAAGTATTCGAGGCCCGTTTTCCCTGAGGCAACCTGCCGATTGGACTTCGACACGAGAGAGTTAAGCTGTTGGTATTCTCGATACGTTGTCTTAGAGTAAAAAAAATCAAACATGCGACGGACTTCAGGCTCCCCGGGCATATTGCCAGGATTATCACTCCATTTAGTCCATTCAGAATACAGAGGCATCACGCCCGCCATCATGATACCCCAAGCCGCTCTTCGAACTTCCGTCTTGTTGCGAGGCTCCCCAAAATTCCCACCGGGAAGCTCCCAAATCTCTTCAGACCCGATGATCGGTTTGTTCAAAAATGCACCCGCCACTCCCCCTGTGGTATTGCAGCTCCCCTGACTTTGACCGGCAGTACGGGAATTGGCAGAAAAGATATCTCTTGTCGGCTTTGATGGACTTGCTGCCTGTCGCATGGAAAAATCAAGCCAACTTTGAAAGTCACTTTTCGCGCAATCATGAGCAGTCAGCAAAGGGGAAAAGGGATGCCAATTATGTACCTGCTTCATAAATTGATTGACTTGTGAGGCACTCCAAATATCTGTCCATTCCCAAGTAGGAGAAAATCCCATATAGGACGGATAGGCACCAAAACGGGCTACCATATAATGAATGAGGACATCGGTCATATGTCCCTTATTCCCTTGAGAAACAAAACCGTCAAAAGGAAAAACATATATCTTCTTACTGATTGCATGAAGCAGGATTTTTTCGTAGTCGCGCCAAACTGCAAGGTCGAATACATCTTTTTGTCCATCTTTCCACCAACTCCTGGAGCTTCCCGAATTGGAGGGAGAATCCACCATAGCCATGTTGTAGCCACGAGCGATCATCTTGTTTGTCATGATATTGATATACGTGGAAGAAGCATTTGCCCAAGTCGTTGAAGTATGGATTTCTGGCCCAACGTGATGGAGATCATAGCCTCGAAAATGAAATGGCGTACCCCGAGAGGTCTCAAAATACCATGAATTATCCGTCGCAACTTTCAATGGCCCCGGCAACCCTGTATCAACAACCTCGAAACTCCCAGAACCGCCAGGGGTTCCATCTGTCCAACTGTATGTGTAACTCCACGTACCCACTTGATCGGGCATAAACCGCAGCTTCCAAACATTCCCCGACTGTCCACCTTTTCCATCTCCATCGTAGAAGCCAAAGAAATTGACCTTTTTCCCACTGGGAGAGGTAAATGTCACTTCTAAGTTAATTTCATTAAAATCGAAAGGATTATTATAGCTTTTAGAATTAATGACTTCCGCCCACCATGCATTATAGAGCCCCACTTGATTCATTCCGATTGCCGGACTCTTCATGAAAACTATGAACATGAAACATACTATCCCTGAAAGCACTATTCTTTGATTAATTAAAACAATTCTTTTGAAGCTCATGGTTATCCTCTATAGGTCAAAGAGCAATTAAAATACTGGCCGGACAAATCAGATGGTTTTTAGAAAGTTGGGTTCGCAGGTAGGGAAATAGCCAGGTGTTGGGACGAATTGGACAACTAAGAGCCATGTGATCATATCGTTCTCTTAGTGAGGAGGATCATCCAGTAAACACGAAATTGGCACTCAGATTTACTAATTAATCATAAAAATATAGATAGTATATGTTCCATTCATGGTTTTTATTCTGGTCCTCTTGACTCGACAAGATACTATGATGATTGATAAAATCTAAGATTCCACATATCAAATACCCAAATAGATCTCCCTACCTCTAAAAATAATTGAACATGAGCCCTCCTCAATTATCTTAATATTTACATTCGCCTAATGAAGGTTACGAAAATTTCATAAAGGAGCCGCAGCTATAAAATGAGTGGCTGATAACTCATATTAATAGCTCGCTCAACGTAACATGTTCTTGTAACATTTTTCCATAAATCATAGAAGAAATAATTGATACCTTCTTTCATTCAGCTGACCCAAAAGATTGTATGAGAACTTTCTCTTCAATACAGAAGGTTTTTCTACTTGTCGTGGCTGACTGATCTTCCACCAAAACCCTAGGTATATGTTCCTTATTTGATGAGTCTTGCTGAGTAAATCCTTCATAAGACCACAGTTTAGCCAGATTAACGCGTAGATGTTAATACCTATCTCACAAGGATACCTAGATCTAGGCCAACCATCCCAGAATGATGTAGTTTTTAATAACTTTAAACGATATGGAGTCAATTAAGGTTCTTGGGAGATCTAGGCCATTAGGTGGGAACTTCAGCTTACCTCAGCCCAACTCTTCGAAGCCTCATTTCTTTCGGACTCTCTATTGATGTCTTCTCTAGGACCAAACAATAGAGCTTTGGAGAAAACCCGTCGTGGCTTTCGTCGTCCGATGCCATAGACTTTGCCAACAGTAGGCCACAGACTGAACTTACTCGGTCGAAATTACCAAGGTTACGGAGACGTGGATGCTGTCGGTTTTCGTGCAGGAGGGAAAACTAGGCTCAACGATATCTTAATCTTAGAGGAGAAATCTTTGAGAGATCGTAAGACAGGTTATAGCAACAGTTATAGAGTCAGCCACATCTGAGCAACTCATGATAATCACGAGTATTGCATACCTTGAAGGTAAATATACTTTTGCAACAAAACACTGCTAGATAGAATAGAGGGAAGTCAAAGAAAAAGATAAGAGTGGCTCATTCTTGCAACGCGCAATTCAAAATCATATACACTAGGAGTTTGCTTCTCGAACTTCTCCATTCTGTTTAGCCAAGAAACCATTTGGCACAAGTCCAATAACCACGAAAAAATCGACACATTGCGAGGTGGCCAAAGCGTATCAGTGGATTGCGACAAAGATCCGCTCGCATATTGATGAATCCTCCCGAAAGTAATTCATGATCACCTCGGCGTTTAAGAGCCTGAACCATTCTTCGCTTTCTCATGGTTTGGGGTAACATTTTTATCACTTCCCAATTTGCTGAAAAATACCGTCCCAACTTTCTGTTCATCGTCAGAAATGCAATCACAGACAATTCATACACCACCAATGCAGGTAAAACAACCAAAATCGTTCGCCATGCATATGTCTGCAATATCATTGACCACCGATTTTTCACTTGACGATCAACATGTGTAAATCCCCTCTGTTTCATCCGGTGATAGGTTAACGCTGCAGGAACAGTATAAATCTCGTGACCTGCGAGAGTGAGACGGAAGGTAAATTCACCGTCACTTCGACCGAAAAAGTAACTTTCATCGTACCCGCCAATTTTTGATACGGCGTCCTTTTTTATGAGAAAGGCTACCCCTCCTTGAATATTGATACGAAAGGGATTGACTGGAAGAGGACGTGTATCATCTGACCTTTCCTCAATTAATTGGTTAGATGCTGTGTTGCTTAAGGTGGGCTGAATCCCAGACGTCATCCGTCGTTCTGGATTCACCAGTACGGCTTCTCCCAGAAAATGAAGATTAACTCCATCAAACTGCACTAACCCTGGGTCCTGTTCATAACAAATGCGCGGAGACCACACCGAGGCATCAGGATATTGCTGAACAGCTTTTTCCAATTCTTCTAAACAGTCTGGGGCTAAGAATGCGTCATCATCTACAATCATGACGAAGGGATACGTTGCATGACGAACCTGAAGGTTTCTCCCCCCGCTACAACCGGAATTAGTCTGATTAACCACGAGACGAACATTGGGAAAATCATGTGTAACAATCGAAGCCGTTTGATCTGAAGAACAATTGTCAATCACGATGATTTCATCAGGAGAATGCGTTTGATTTATCACAGAGTTTAAACATTGATGAATTCGATCCTGAGCATTATAGGTTAAAATGGCGACGCTGATCTCCACCTGTATTTCAGAGGTCGTCTTCCTACTCACCGTTGGCGATGAATAAGCCTCTGTGATATTGATCGTACTCACTCAAAACCCTTTCGTGTCTTTACGGCATTCATACAAACGCTTTTTCAATCGACCGAGAACGTCTAGTCCCAAGTATGAACGTTGGACGTATGCACTTTGCTCTTGCTTGCTATACTTTCAATATTTCGGAATATCCACAGCAAACTTAACCGCCATGAGCATCAGATCAGCAGCATTAATGATGCGTGCCTCAATACAAAGTGTCTTTCCGATTGTGTGTCGAGTGAAGAAATGTAAGGAGGGTCTATGCCATGTAGCAGGTACTTCATCGAATCAGTCCTTCGCAGACGCAGAATGCTAAAACCAGTGTTTACTAATAGTGGAATGGTTGCGTAATAGTGAAAGCGAAGGGGGCTTGAATGGCCATATTACGATGGTAAAACAAGTGCAGCGGGTAGAAGCTGAATCTGATTAAGTCCTTACGGACAGCGAGAGAACTCTCGATAGAGCAGTTTATTATTGAGGAAGTGACCGCGGGGAGATGTTATGTTCAGAGCATGCGACCCAATATTAATTGTTGGTGGTTAGAATTGATGCACAATGGGCACACTAGTCGCTGAATCTGCAGCAAGGAACACGAAAGGGGATGAAAAAGGAGGAAAATCTTCTGACAATACCATTTCTTCACGCAGAGGCTAGCTGACGTTTTGCTACCCTATGAGAAGCGAAGATACTAACTGCATACAGCTAATGTACATTCTTAGTCTTTGTCGCCAGGAGCATAATGAAGTTGGAACTTCTTGTTCTTGAAACACCTCTTTAGGTTTTAGTTCGATCATAAAGATGATTCAAATCTAACAATTACAATAAAGCGAATTTTATTTTTCTGCGTCATGCCTACTCATGAAACAAGACCGGGTCAGTTTCGAGGCATTTGCTAGGCGGAGTGGTAAAGGAAAGAGAAAAGATTAAGGCTGAAATTTACTTGCTATTTGACAAAGAACATGGAGAATCATTCGAATATTCAGCAAGAATCTAAAAGAACAGCATTCTAACTTTCGTCTATTGGAAACAGGTTTCAACGCGGGACGCAAGATAACCTTCATCTTATTACTGCACTGAAACGGTCGTTCACTAATTGACTTGCTTGATTGTCATAGCAACGGCCATGACTGGCGTATGCGAAAGGCTCACAGCAAAAGGGATGGGGGTGGGAGTTCCATTTTGATAATGTCGGAAAATCGGTGGATTTCCATTATGAGAAAGGACTTCCAAATTTTTCATTTCTTCCGATAGGTATGATGGATCGCACTTTTTGAGTGCCTCCTTGGCACACCAGCGAGCCGCGAAATGCATTCGTGGATTCTCTTGTAGTAAACAATAAGCAATCTCGACAGATGAAAACGAATTGGTATAAAAGGAGTCTTGCCAATAGTCATCAACCTCGGGAAGATTTTCAACCATTTCAACATCTATTCCACAAGTAAGTGCAGGCATCCCTCCCATGCTATTTTCCACCATGGTGGCCGTGGAGTCGGAGGACGAAATCGCTGATATCACTGAATCAGATTCATCACTACTCGAAGATACCCCAAGCACCGCCCCCTTCAGTTCGCCATAGGTTTTAGCAGAATACACGGCCCGACTTTTCACGCCAAGACGATTTCTTATTGCCGCATCGAGTTTTGCTCGAGCCAAAGAACCTTGCATTCGCCTGGTCGATAACAAAAAACTCTCGGTTACCGTATTCAAATCAGTCTCGAAAAGTTCTGCGACGACTTGTCTGAGTTTATCTTCCATCAGACGATCTACCACCCTCGCATACAGACGCTGCAGAGGTACCCACGTTGTCCGTTTGGCTTCACCATCTGCACCATAAAGTGATCCCAATGTTCAAATTTATCCCATTCCTGAATCTTCGTGAGCGGGGTGAGACAACGAGCACAACTCAGCTTTTTCACATCTTCTGCGTCTCCCGCTTGACCACTAGTGAGTGCCGCTTCATAAGCCTGAAGATGTTCTCCTAACTCACGTAAAAACTTGGCTGCCTGACGTCCCTCTGAAACTTGATGATCAAAAGCCAAAATGAGATTAAAAACTCCTTCTCGACTTCCGGACGGGAAAAACTCTCCACCAACGCCCAAAATAGCAGACTGGCCCTGATTGAGAAGCGGATGAAACGCGAACACTCCTTCTCCTGATAAATCTGTGACCGTACATGTTCCGCCTTGGAGGTTGGTGTTAGATAGGGAATTATTTAAGTAGGCCACCATCAACTCTTGGATTTCATTAGTGATCTCAGCAATACTTTTAGTATCTGCAGTCCGGATCACCGGGACTTTTAAACCATAATCCCCATCAACAGCAAAACCAATATTCACTTCATTGTAAAAGTTCACATGGCCATCTTGATAAAACGCATTGAACCATGGGTAGTGATGCAACAAACGCGCGACTTCAAAAATAATAACTGCAGTGGCTGAGGCTTCGACCTGTTTATTCTGCTCAACCGCAGCCCGGAGCCCTTTGGTCGGAATCGCCACGGTAATGACGCTCGGCAATGCATTCTGATAACCAGACGTTAAATATCCAATTTCTGTGCGTTTGCTTTTTGACAGTCTTTCAGTTCGGAATGGTATATCCAACGCAGGGGTCGGAGAGACATTGGATCTTGATCGTACTCCGCTCGTAACTACCGGCGAAGACAGTTGCGATGTCGAAGGAAGCCTTTCCCCTAATTCAAGAAAGATATCTTCCGTTCTGACGAGACCTCGGCCAGCAAAACGCTCAAGTGGAAGACCTCGTTGCTCGAGTAAGGCGAGAGCTTTTTTCGTAAAGTGAGACTGATTTTCGTTATTTGGAGGAACTGCGTTAGGATCTTCTCCGTTTTGATGGGTGTCCATGGACGACTTTGGCACTTCTGGTGTAGACGGGGACTGGCTCTCCACTCCATGTTCTTGGTCGTCACCTCGAATAGAACACAACATTGCTCCAACGTCGATATCACTTCCCGGCTCAAGTGAATACTCTAGGATTCCAGCAGCAGGGGCTTCAATTTCCATTACCGCCTTGCTTGTTTCGATTTCAGCAATTGTTTGCCCTTGCGACACGAGATCTCCATTAGCAACAGACCAAGACAGCAGCGTCACTGACTCGTCGTTCACATTATCCTGTGGAATAATAACTGGGGTACTATTCTTCATGAATTCATCATCTTTAATGCCGTTGCTACCACGTGAGACTCGCCAGGAAGACATTGCTTCTCAAGTGGACCACTCGACGGAATTGGGTGATTCGGTGACGCAACTCGGCAGACCTGTTGCAAAATCCCTGGCTCATATTCAGCAATTTGCGCCAACAGTTCAGAGCCAAGGGAAGCAAAATTGATTCCTTCTTCCACAATCAGAAGCTTGCGTGTCGTTTGAATCGACTCGATCACCGGCCAAGGGTTGAAGGGGTATAGCTGGAGAGGACAAATCACTTCACACAGGATCTCATGCTCATCACACAACTCCTGGATTGCCCGCTCGACATCAATCAGCATCCCGCCATAACACAATACTGTAAGATCAGGGGGACCTAATGGGCGAATACGCGTCGTGGGAAATTGTTCACGGCTATGTTCAAGCACAAATCCGCCGGGAACCTGATCGGTGACACGAAGACCATAGAGCAATTTATTTTCAATGATAATGGTCGGTCGGTCAATAGAAACAAAGACTTCATCATAGACGAATCCAGGGTCAAACCGAGAATGCAGAGCCAACATTCGGGTTCCAGGAAGGCCCATAAAATGCTTTTCGATACTTTGACTATGCGTGGGACCATAGCCACGCTTTCCTCCCATAGGAGTTCGCACGACCAAGGGTACACGCACTTGATCATTATACATATACCGGAATTTAGAGGCATGGTTTAAGAGTTGATCGAATGCCAAACCCAGAAAATCACCAAACATGACTTCACACACGGGCAAAAACCCGTTCAGTGCCAAACCATTCCCCAACCCCACCAATGCCGATTCACTAATTGGCGTATTTCGCACACGGCCAGGAAACTCTTGGCTCAGATTTTTCGTGACTTTGAACGCTCCGCCATACGGCCCTTCAATATCTTCACCAATTAAGATAATTCTGTCATTCC
>BQIX01000146.1 GCA_021604145.1 Nitrospirales bacterium | reverse complement strand
GCCAAACAGACGGAAGCCAAGAATAATTTAGTCGCCATTCATACAGGTGAAATTGCGTACTTTGCAGAAAATAATGGCTATATTGATGATTTCAATGCGATAGGATTTGCGGTAAGTGGTTCTTCTCAACGATATTACTATGAGATTGGGAAATCCAGCTTAGGGACGCTTCCGCCTGGTTGTACAGCATCCACCTTAGATCAAGCAACGGCTAACGGTTTTGTCGCTGTCGCTATTGGGAATATTGATGGTGACGCCACCTGTGATGTTTGGGCCATTGATCAAGATAAAGTGTTAACAAATGTGACCAATGATGTGTCCTCGTAGCACATGTGCTCTGACTAATTTTGCGACAAATAGTAACTGTGAGAGCAGTTGATTCCCTCGCTTGAATTTTTGATCAAGGTAATATATTTACAGTTAAAGTTTCCGATATGCCTTCCCGATGGTAAAGGTGAATGTCTGTGGTAGCCATACGAGGGTGCTCAAGGAGGAGTGATTGATGAAGATGTTGGACAAAATTAAAGATCGTTCTGCCATAGTTGGTGTCGTTGGTCTCGGGTATGTCGGGCTTCCCCTTGCTGTCCTTCAGGCTAAAACGGGTTTTTCTGTTGTTGGGATCGATTCAGTCGCTGAAAAAGTCGATTTAGTCAATCAAGGAAATAATTATATTGGTGATGTGGATGATGCGGAGCTATGTGAAGTTGTGGAGAGCAAGAAGCTTGTTGCCAGCACAGACTTCTCGAAATTAAAGGATTGTGATGTTGTTCTTATTTGTGTCCCGACTCCATTAACGAAAAACAAAGAACCGGATATCACTGCAATTTTAAAGGTTACAGAACAACTTGCACGGTATGCGCATCCTGGAATTTTAGTGGTCTTGGAAAGCACCACCTATCCGGGAACCACCGAAGAGGTCATTCTTCCTCGATTAGAAGAAACGGGGCTGACGGTGGGTAAGGACCTGTTTGTGGCATTTTCTCCTGAGCGGGTAGACCCAGGAAATGAAGACTTCAAAACGCATAATACATTTAAGTTAGTCGGTGGAGTTACGAAGGCATGCCAAGAGGTCGCGAAGACATTTTACGAGCAGTCAATCGTCAAAATATTCCCGTTAAGTTCTCCACGAGTGGCTGAAATGGCTAAGGTATTTGAAAACGTGTTTCGATCGGTCAATATTGCGCTCGTCAATGAATTAACTCAGCTATGTGAGCGGATGAATATCAATGTGTATGAAGTCATTGATGCGGCAGCGACGAAAAACTTCGGGTTTATGCCTTTCTATCCAGGACCTGGGGTTGGTGGCCATTGTATTCCGCTTGATCCCTATTACTTAGCGTGGAAGTCCAAGGAATATGATATTCATACTCGCTTCATCGAATTGGCAGGTGAAATTAATGAAGGCATGCCTTATTATGTCGTGAGCAAGCTCCAGCGGATATTGAACCAACAAGGACAATGTCTCAAGGGAGCTCAGGTGTTGGTCTTGGGTGTGACGTATAAGGCAGATATTAGTGACGAACGAGAATCGCCAGCAACCAAAGTCATTGAATTATTACAAAAAGAAAATGCTACAATCATCTATACAGATCCGTTTGCCCCAAGTATTTGCGTTGGAGGTCAGCAATATAAATCTCAAGAACTGACTCCAGAGCTTGTGGCCGGTAGTGCCTGCGCACTCATTTTAACAGCCCATTCAGCTTTTGATTATGACATGATTGTGAAGCAGGCGCCTGTCGTGTTTGATACTCGTAATGGCACGAGACATGTCCAACATGATCGCGAACGTATTGTCCTCCTTTCATAAGGAGACTGCCATCATGGTACTGACTCTTGAGGTTGCAGTCTCCCTTTCGCCATTCTTTCCGTTTTCTCTCTAGCCGAAACTCCAAGGTGTTCCTTCCCTAGATTTCGTTGACAGGGTCTACGTGGTTTGCTATAAGCAATAGCCCTCTATCAGTATGAAGGGTTTTGTGGGCATATCCCTTTGAATGCTCGTGCATTCTCTTCATCGGTTTTTTCAATTACCAAACCTTTGCAAATAACTTATGAGGATTCTTAAGCAACTGTTGGTGCGTCTTTCTGACAGTTTGTTGGCGAATGTTCATCCTGCCTTACATCCACGTACGGCAAAACGGCCGACTCCTGACTTAAAGCTTGTTTCTCATAATCCTAACCCGGTGGCCTCAATGTCGTTGTCCTCAAGCCGTGCGTCTTCTGCAATGCTTGGTCATGCCGAGTCAATTGAAGAGGCGTTACTAAGAGGAGAGTTGTGGTTTTTGTCTCATCAAAATCGCGAGGTTGGCTATTGGGTCGCTGAGCTTGAGGCCGATACGACGCTGACGTCTGAATATTTGATGTTGAGACGGTTTATGGATCGTGTTGACCCAGAACGGGAACGAAAGGCGATTCGCTATCTGATTGAGATGCAATCTGAAGATGGCGGATGGCCGATATATTCAGGCGGTCCGGCAGATATTAGTGCGTCAGTCAAGGCCTACTTTGCCTTAAAGCTTTGTGGCATCTCGCCTGATGAACCGTTCATGAAGAAGGCGCGTGAGCTGATATTAAACAATGGTGGCGTGGTGGAGGCCAACGTATTTACCAAAATTACGCTTGCATTATTTGGGCAGTATCCATGGAGAGGTGTGCCCAGTATGCCAGCGGAAATTATGTTGGCGCCGCAATGGCTGTATTTTAATCTTTATGCGGTTTCTTATTGGTCTCGTGTTGTGATCATTCCGCTTCTCATTATTTTTGCGAAACGGCCCCTCTGTCATATTTCGCGTGAACAAGGTATTGATGAATTGTTTGTTCAGCCGTCAAACGAAGTTGACTATGCACAAGTCTCGCCATTTAAAAAAGATGGTGTCTGGATGAGTTGGCGGAACTTCTTTGTCTGGATAGATTCGGTTCTGAAATTGTATGAGATCTATCCAGTTCAGTCTTTGCGAAAGCGTGCCGTCAAAAAGGCGGAAGTCTGGATGCTGGAACATATCCAGGGAGAAGGCGGGCTGGGGGCCATCTATCCAGCCATGGCCAATTCAATTGTGGCCTTGCAAGCTTTAGGGTATTCCGTTGATCATCCTCAAGTCGTTAAAGCGCTGAAAGAAATCGAAGCTCTTGAAATCTATGCGCCGTCCCGCGATGGGGGCAGTCAAAAGGGAACATTGCATCTTCAACCTTGCGTGTCTCCGGTCTGGGATACTGCCTTGACCTTGGATATGCTTATTGAACGAGGGTTGAAGCTCGATCATCCGTCGTTATTGCGTGCTGCCTCTTGGCTGCGGTCCCGACAAACGGATCGAGTCGGTGATTGGATTGTCTCTTCACCTGATGCTCGTCCCGGCGGATGGTATTTTCAGGGTGAAAATGATTGGTATCCTGATGTGGATGATACGGCAGCCGTGGTCATTGCCTTAGCCAAACTTGAAACAGAATTGCCCGCCGATCGCGATGATGCCATTCGATCAGGCTGTGAATGGGCGTTAGCCATGCAAGGGACTGATGGCGGATGGGGGGCTTATGATAAAGACAATAATCGTCTCATTTTCAACAAGATTCCATTTGCGGATCATGAAGCACTCCTTGACCCCAGTACCGCCGACCTTACTGGGCGGTGCCTCGAAATGTTGGGAACGTTAGGCTATGATCGAACGCATCCCGCTGTAGAACCGGCTATAGAATTTTTGCAACGTGAGCAAGAATCGAATGGCAGTTGGTATGGTCGTTGGGGTGTGAATTATGTCTATGGGACATGGTGTGTGCTCTCAGGGCTTCGCGCGATTGAGGTTGATATGACAGCGCCGTGGGTTCAAAAAGCTGTGATCTGGCTTGAAACTGCCCAAAATCAAGATGGAGGGTGGGGAGAGTCGTGTGAGTCCTATGCTGATCTCGCCCAGGCCGGTCAGGGGGAAAGTACCGCGTCTCAAACGGCATGGGCATTGATGGCGCTGCTCGCGGCAGGTGTCTCAGATTCCATTAGTGTTGTGCGAGGTGTTAATTTCTTGCTGCGTCATCAACGGCAAGACGGTGTGTGGGATGAGCCATTTCATACAGGAACCGGATTCCCTCGCGTGTTTTACCTTCGTTATCACGGTTATTTTAAGTACTTCCCATTGTGGGCCCTGGCGATGTATCGAAATATCAAAATGAATGGCCAGTCACGCGCTGATGAATTACGCATTGCCACACAGGCCGCCAGGCGTCAGCATCAAAAAATCCTCTAAGCGATTACACCAAACGTGAGACCATTTGTCTCGTCTGAGGTTTCCCAAGTCAACCTGGCTATTTTTACCGCGACTCGTTGGGAGCATCAGGCTGTTCTGGAGGCCTTGACGGTCGATCAAAAGACGACGATGGCTGGTGTTCGATGTACGGTTGGGCATCGAGGGCAAGCAAAGGTTTACGTGTTTCAATCAGGCATTGGTCCTCAAAAAGCGAAGGCCACCGCTCAATCGGTGCTCGGCCTTCAATCTTGGGACTTCGTGGTGTCTTCGGGGTTTGCCGGAGCGTTGGTTCCTTGTTCTATTGGAACTATCGTGGTTGGAGATGAAGTGGTGATGGATGAAGCTGCCTTCAACGTTGGTTCCGTTGAGCAATTTCCAATTGTGTGCGATGACAGCATTCGAACTCAAGCCTGGCAAGTCGCCAGTTCTATTGATCCTGGAAGCCAGTCTGGTTACATTGTGTGTCTCCCACGTATTATCGGGACGGGTGCTGAAAAAAAAGCTCTTGCCGCTCGGACGCACGCGGTGGCATTGGATATGGAAAGCGCGTCATTGGGATATATTGCGCATACCCAACAGATTCCATTTATTGTTGTCAGGACGATATCGGACTTATTTGATGAAGATCTTCCCATAGATTTCAATCTATTTCTTCACCCAGGTGATTGGATGAAAGGGGTGAGTATGATCGTGCGGAATCCTTCATCGTTAATTCAAATCTTTCATCTACGAAAACAAATGCTGGAGGCTTCTCGGAGTCTCACTCTCTTTTTTCAAAATTTTTTAGATGAAATTGAGCAAGCCCATCATCCACGAAAGGTGGCTTCTCCGTGTTGACGTGTTGTGGAGCATCGTTTCATTGCATCAATACTCACTCGTGGTACCATTAAAAGTGAGCGCTCTGAATTATTTCGCATACGCAATGCATGATTTTGGGGAAATGACTCGAAGGTCCTGACTCAAAGTTGAGAGGGAGTGAGTTCCAGTGTTTCACGTAGGCCATAATGGAACAGAAGAGTGTGTCGTAACGTTTTCAAGATTTCAAAGACTGAAACAGATAAGTCTTGGTATGTAAAGAATGTAGATTACTGATGAACCGCCAATGAAACAGAGTGCAAGGGAGTATCTTATGAAGTCAATCTGTGCGTTACGAATGGTCGTCGTCGGTCTCTTTCTTGGATGTGTCGTTGGACTGTCCTCAGTTGGCTATGCCGCTGCTACTGGATCAGCCACCGAAGCCATCAAAGGGACCATTGATCGGGTCCTCAAGGTACTCCAACAGAAAGAATTGCAGAGTGATGATAAAAAAGCCGAGCGGCTGACACGCTTAATTGAAGTGATTGGGCAACGTTTTGATTATGAAGAAATGGGGAAACGGACAATTTCTCGGGAATGGGAGAGTCTCAACGCTCAACAGCAAAAAGAATTTGTCGCGCTCTTCCAGCGATTTCTCACGACGTCATATGCGAGCAATGTTGATTCCTATTCCGGAGAAAAAGTCGAGTACCTGAAAGAACGAAAAAAAGGGAATTTTGCCGAAGTTCAGACGAAAGTCATCTCACCAAAGTCTCGAGTGCCCATCGATTATCGGTTACTCAAAAAAAATCAGGAGTGGCGAGTCTATGATGTGATTATAGACGGGGTGAGCTTGATGAAAAACTACCGTGGTCAATTTTCCCGTATTCTCAAAACGTCATCGTTTGATGGTCTATTGGCAAAACTTCGGACGAAAGCCGATCAGGCATCTCAACCCTGATTAGGGTTTGTTTCATGCCTCAATGCCGTTGGTGCCTGTGTGTCTGTCTTTTTTTGCTGACTGTTCTCCTCGGCGTAGGCTCAGCTTTTGCGTCAGATAACCGGTCCATATTTGCTGTTCCAGCTATATCTACCTCGAAGAACGATGGCCAAGATTTTGGCCTCATTATTCCTGTCCTTGAGTCTGATGACGAGGGGAACCTCGTCTCACTCATGGCTCCCATGGTGATTCATAATTCATTTTTGGGAGTTCGTGGGACCATGAACTACTACCATTACTGGTCTGCTGGACGGAAAGTGGAGTTCGTGGGATCCTATACAGAGCAAATTGAACGGAAGCTTAAGGTTCGCTATCAAGATCCTGGATTTATCCAGGGTCTTTTCTTTCTTGATGTTGGAGCTGAATTTTTTAAAAATGCGACGAAACGATTTTTTGGAATAGGGCAGACGACACCGGAAAGCAACGAATCGAATTACACAAGCCGAGAAATTGGAGTGCAATGGAACTTTGGTGTGCACTTAAATGACGTGACGCGCTTGATGATTGGGCAGCGGTACCGAGATGTGGAAGTGCAGCCAGGTGGGGTCGATACGGAGCCGTTCACTGGAGATTTGTTTGGGGGGATCACAGGTCTAGAGCGAGCGACAATTCTTGCCAATCGTTTGGTGTTCCAGTATGACACGCGAGATAATCTCATCACCCCAACTGCTGGATCACGTCTTGAAGCGTATGCCGAGGCCGTACAAAATTTTCAACGTCAGAGTGCTGATGATTTTGTGTACTTTCGGTATGGGATTGACTGGCGGGCCCTCTTTCCCAGCTCGTCAAAACGAATGGTCTTTGCCGTTCGCGGCAATGTTCAATTGAGTTTTGGTAGTGGAATTCCATTTTACGAAAGAAGTTCCCTTGGTGGGCAAAGTAACTTGCGAGGATTTGGTGAAGATCGGTTTGTTGACCGGCATTTGGTTGCCCTGAATATCGAAGAACGTATTCATGTTCTTGGGCTTCGAATTTTTCATGTGAACGTGGAGTTTGAGGTCGCGCCGTTTATTGATATGGGGAGGACCTATCATCACTTTGAATACCGTCAATTTAATGAATATGAAGTTACCCCGGGTATTGGTTTTCGAGGGATTGTTCGCCCGAATGTTGTCGGTCGTGTTGATTGGGCATACAGCAAGGAGGGTGGAGCGGTCTTTGCCGGTTTGGATTACCCGTTTTGATGGTACGGAATCGTAGAAAAGATCGTGAGTGAGAGGTCGAGGGAGGAGAAAGAATGAGCAAGAAATGCTGCGCAGGCTCATTATTTGTTACTTTTCGCGTAGGCGTCAGGGGTTCTCAACTAGCGTTATGGTTGGGGGTTGTGCTGGTAAGCGGTTGGTGGGGACTCTACGGAAGTGACGCGAGTACGCAACTGGGTGAACGTGAGCCCATTCGTACCCTTCAGCAGGATATCCAAGCATTAGAATCTCAAAATCGTTTGCATGCAGATCCGAGGATATTGACTAAACTTGCCGGATTGTATTTGGAGATAGGTGATCTCAGTCGTGCCTCAAAGGAACAACGAATTTCTTTTCATGAACAGGGTGCCCTGTATGCCAAGGAAGCTCTCACACGACAGGAAACTCTTGCCGATGCGCATTTTTATTATGCGGCGAACCTTGGCCGTGCCGCTGAGTTAAGCGGGTTGATGGCTTCGGCATTCGCGGTGGAGGAGTTAAAGGATCATGCGACTCGGGCGGTGGAGTTGCAGGCAGACCATGCTCCTGCATTGCATATGCTTGGGAGGATGTTAGAAGAATTACCATGGTTTTTAGGTGGGGATGAAGACGCGGCATTGCAATATTTGCAAAAAGCCGTGTTGGCCGATGAACATGATGTTCATGCCCGTTTTGATCTCGCGAGGTTGTATGTCAAAAGAAAGAATGTTGTTGCCGCCATAAAAGAACTGCGGAAAATTGTTCACCATAATCCTTCAGAGCAGAATTGGAATTGGGAGTTGCGATATAAACCTGAAGCGGAAAAAATGTTGGATGAGCTTGCGGAAAACAAACGTGTTTCGGTTGAGTCGCACTAACCAATATTCCTCTTGATGATTGCAGCGAGTTTCTTGACTTGCTTCACTGTCTATGGGAAAATTACATATATAATGAAAACTACGTATTGCTGTTGATGTCCGTATGGTTTCCTGCCCTGGCGACGAATTCAATGTGAACAGTGAAAGGTTATAGCTATGTCGATACTACAAAGGATTGAGAGTCCTGCTGATCTTAAAAAACTATCTCC
>BQIX01000145.1 GCA_021604145.1 Nitrospirales bacterium | reverse complement strand
ACAGAGATCGCCCCAGACCACTATTTGATTTCGATATATGTTTCGGAATTTAATCTCCGGTTCAACCACTTCCTGATCAAGGACGAAGAACCGCTATTGTTTCACACTGGCATGAAGCAGATGTTTCCGATTGTGCAGGAGTCGGTCGCACGCGTCATCGATCCAGCCACGCTGCGATGGATCTCGTTCAGCCATTTTGAAGCGGATGAATGTGGAGCGCTCAACGAATGGCTGGCTGTGGCTCCACGCGCGGAACCGGTGTGCGGCTTGGTCGGGGCGCTGGTCAGTGTGAACGATTTCGCCGTACGTCAGGCGCGCACCCTGTCGCATGACGAAATCCTAAAAACCGGAACTTTTCGACTGCGGTTTCGCCAGACTCCGCACGTCCCTCATAATTGGGAAGCAGGCCTCTTGTTCGAGGAGGTCACGCGCACCTTGCTGTGCTCGGACCTCTTCAGCCATGAAGGAGATGTAGAACCCATGACTGAGTCGGATATTGTTGGTCGTGCCCAACGCGCGTTGATCGAAGGTCAAAACGGTCCGTTTGCGAATGCCTATCCATACACGCCATTGACTGAATCCATCCTGTATGGACTGGCCGATCTGCACCCAAAACAGTTGGCGCTCATGCATGGGTCTGCGTACATCGGAGATGGCGGACGAGCGCTGCGCGAATTGGCGATCATTATACGGGAAGTGTTGGGGCAGGGTACAGGGAGTGCCCCGCAATGAATCTCGACGGTCGGTTCTGCAGCAGATGATCAAGCCGTTGACCCGAATGTCGAAAGGGGGTTCCTTATGACAATAGAACTGAATCACACCATTGTCCCAGCGCACGACAAAATCACGTCGGCGAAGTTCTTCGCAAAAATATTCAGGCTCCCATTCAATGAGCAACAAGTGGAGTATTTCGCGCCCGTACAAGTCAATGAGACGCTCACGCTCGATTTTCATGACGATGTCGAGCGGTTCGAAGTTCATCACTATGCATTCAAGGTTAGTGAAGACGAATTCGATATGATCTTCGACCGTATTCAGGATGAAGGTATTTCCTATGGGAGCGGACCGAACGTATTGGAGAATATGGATATCAATCATCGAGGTGGCGGACGCGGTGTGTATTTTTGCGATCCGAATGGACACATCCTTGAGTTACTCACAGTAGGATAGAGTCGCTGGCAGATTATGAAAGGGATCAGATGTGGCAGATTGTTTTCAGAATGGGTGTGATAACCCTGGGTATCGCATGCGATGCCTAAATAATTAAACTAATTTCAGGTGGAGGCCAAAATGGTAGATATCATTCACATGAATACGAGATTCACATTATAAATAGGGCAATGGGATCTTAGAATCAACGCAAGACTCATATTTATAGGGTTGTGATAACTACAAGGAGTTCACGACGTGAAAATTGAACAAATTACCATCGATCCTGATCCATATGAACAGTTCCGCCTAGCTCAGGGGTATCGAGTCGGAGAAATGGTACTTATTTCCGGTCAGGCTGCGATTGATGGGCAAGGCCGGATTGTCGGTGTCGGAGACTTCGATGCTCAAGCGAAGCAGGCGTTTGAAAATCTCGATCGCGTGCTGCGCGCGGGAGGCTCGAGTTTGAAGAATGTCATCAAGGTCACCATCTTTCTGACGGACATGGGTTACTTTGATAGAATCGTGGAACTGCGCGGAAAATGGTTTACTGCCCCCTATCCAGCCGACTCCATCGTCGAAGTCCGTTCCCTCTATTCGCCGGATGCGATGATTGAGATCGAAGCCATCGCGGTTGTCGACTCTGCTGCAGAGAGAGCTTAAGGATTCCAGCCCGGTATGAATTATCCTAGAATGCAGGATGATCTAGAGATTTTAAAGGGCAAGGGGGAGGAATGATGAACTTGCCTTTGAGGCAGGTCATGGGACCAGGTGCGTAGCATGATATGCTTATCTATCTGTATTGCGTGAGTAGATGCGACGTTGTTTCGATCATGTTGATCTCCGTGTGCGGAACCTCACCGAGGCCCAACGCTTTTATGAGATACTCTTGCCAGCACTCGGGTTCACGCAAGAGGCCGGCATTGAGGGATGGGTGACGTATGAGGCGGCCGGAACGGATGGGGCTACCGAATTTTTCGGGGTTACGGAATCGCCACAACACGTTCCCAATGAATGTCGGATCGCGTTTTGGGCCGACAGCATCCGTGAGGTCGATCGGCTGGCTGCGATCTCCATCCAGGCCGGCGCACGGAACGTCGAAGGACCCGCTTTCGAGGAGCCGCGCTATTACGCCGTCTTCTTCGAGGATCCCAGTGGTAATCGTCTCGAAATCTGTTACCGTGAAAACGAATAAGTTTCCGGATGCGTTTTCGATTCGTCCTGTATACGGACGGGTGCTTCATTGAACAGATCGCGACTTTATAGAAAGGAAATAGCCCATGTCTGATCATACGATCACGCTAGAGTGGAAGCGAGAATCAGAAAACTTTTCGTACGAGTCTTATAATCGGGACCACGTATTAATATTCGAGGGTGGTGTTCAAGTTCATGCCTCAGCGGCTCCTGCCTATCATGGAAATCCCGCGCTCGTGAATCCTGAGGAAGCGTTTGTCGCGGCTTTGTCGAGCTGTCAGATGCTAACCTTTTTGGCCTTTGCTGCCAAGAAACGGTTCGTCGTGGATCATTACAGTGATCACGCCGTTGGCTTTTTAGAAAAGAACCATAACAAAAAGCTCGCCATCACACGTGTCATCTTGCGTCCTCGGGTCAAGTTCGGTGGGCCCAATCTCCCAACTTCGGAACAGATTGCTGCACTGCATGATGGAGCACATCGTGAATGTTTTATTGCCAATTCGGTGACGACAGAGGTTACGGTCGAAGCAGAGTAACAGATCTGGTCCTCTTTTAGTCACCAGCAGAGGCGATCACCCGCTGCCGTAATCATCATGAAGTCTCGAGACCTCTCAATGTGAGGCCGTATCGACAATGAGCGAGGGTACGATCAAACAAGTGCGAGCGTTGGTGGACGAGGTGTACCATTCAGAATCACGCAAGGTGCTTGCCACTCTGATCCGCCTGCTTGGAGACTTTGATGCTGCGGAAGAGGCGATGCATGACGCCTTTGCTGTTGCCGTCGAACAGTGGGTTCGGAAAGGAGTTCCGGCAAATCCGCGGGCCTGGCTTGTGTCGACAGGCCGTTTCAAGGCCATCGATGGCATGCGCCGGCGCGCTCGGTTCGACTCGTCGCTGGTAGAACTCGCCAAGCAATTAGAATCCCAATCCAGTATAAGTGACAATGAAGAATGTGAAGACGAGAGTGTCGAAGACGATAGGTTGCGGTTGATCTTTACCTGCTGTCACCCCGCCCTCTCCTCCGAGGCGCAAATCGCGATGACGTTACGGGAAGTTTGCGGCCTCACGACTGAAGAAATCGCGCGCGCGTTTCTTACGAAACCATCCACCGTTGCTCAGCGAATCGTACGTGCCAAAGCAAAGATTCGCGATGCGCGCATTCCTTACGAAGTGCCATCAGAGAAAGAGCTGCCCGACCGACTTGATGCGGTGCTTCGAGTCATCTATTTGGTGTTCAATGAAGGTTACTCTGCGTCATTCGGCGGGTCGCTCACGCGACACGATCTCTCGAGCGAGGCAATCCGTTTGGGACGTTTGCTGATCGAGTTGCTTCCTGAGCCTGAAGCGATGGGGCTGCTTGCGCTCATGCTCTTACACGATTCCCGGCGCACGACCCGGACCTCCCCGACAGGCGAATTGGTTCTTCTGGACGATCAGGATCGTTCATTGTGGAATCGGGATCAGATCACCGAGGGGATATCGCTGGTGGAACGGGCGCTGTCCTCGCGCCGGGTCGGTCTGTACACACTTCAAGCTGCGATTGCAGCTGTACACGCCCAGGCCACCAGTTCCGCCGAGACAGATTGGGCTCAAATTGTCGGATTCTATGACTTGTTGTTTCAGGCCGATCCATCTCCTGTTATTGAACTGAATCGCGCTGTGGCGGTGTCCATGTGTGACGGCCCATTGGTGGGACTGGCCCTCATTGATGCCATCTTAGCTCGGGGTGATTTAAAGAACCATCATTTGGCGCATGCGGCACGGGCTGATCTCTGCCGTCGACTCGGCCGAGCGGCAGAAGCCCGTATTTCTTACGAACGAGCATTACAACTTACACATCAGAGGGCTGAGCAAAGCTTTCTCGAGCGACGATTGTCTGAGTTACAAGAGAAGAAGTAGTCACCAATGTTCCTATTTCAGAGCAACTCGAGGTTCTTCAACCAAGAAGACATGAGAAATATCTACAACATATTGTGGTTCATCTAGGATCTCCGGCTGGTCCTAGTACTATTAATTCGATTACCCTGGTGTTTCAGCCGTGAAAATCCCTCTGTCGATTTTTGCCTTCCCGAACGACTATCTGACAAGAACAACGTTTCATATCTACATTGGAGGTTCGGAGCCATGAAATATTTACTCTTTTGTTGCCACGAGGAAAAGAAATTGGACGACATGTCCAAGAGCGAGTGCGATGCTCTCATGGATGAAACGTTGGCCTACTGCGAGAAACTCAAGAAAAGCGGCCACCTCATTGTCGCGGAGCCCCTTGAGCCAATCCAATTGGCCGTAACCGTGCGAACCCGTAACGGCAACGTTTCAATCACTGACGGTCCCTTCGCCGAGACGAAGGAACAGATTGGCGGGTTTTTTCTCATCAACGCCGCAGATGTCAACGAGGCCGTTCAGATCGCCTCAAAGTTTCCATCCGTGCGGCTCGGGAGTATGGAAGTGCGGACCGTCATGGAGTTAGCGCGGCCGTAGTCAGACGTGGCCTCTATCCTGAGGAACCATTCATGTGTTCGGCGTGTCTGACAACTTTTGCATTGATTGCGGCCAGCGCGACTTCGGCGGATGGGCTGACAGCCTTCGCGATAAAGAAGCGCCATGCGAATAGTATCGACCGACAACCCAATTAAAAGGAGATCAAACCACGAAAGCAATCGAGACATTGATGCCAAGCCACGAGGTCGTATCAAGTGAGAATGACTCGAGGCGCGCAAATCGCATCTGGCCAAGGAGGAAGAGTTTACTCTGCAGTATCGGCTATGGCATCACAAGGAGGTCAAGATGAAAAAGGTTCAGATAATTGTAGTAATTTCAGTTCTATTCTCCTCACTCACAGCGAACGCGCAAGACAAACAGACTTTCAGGGGGATGAATACAATCGAGCCGTTGCCGCGAGATTTGGAAATTCAGCTGGCGCTCAGCGCGCTCCCGCCGCACCTCAGAGATAATGCAAGCGTGTATGTTCTAAATCCTGACAAGGGCTTTGAGGTTGCCCGCGAGGGCACCAATGGGTTCCACGCTTTTGTTGCTCGAACCGGCGATGATGCGTTCCGGGGTGACTGGCCCTTGACGGAATATCGAGACGATATTCTCTACCCGATTTCCTTTGATGAAGCGGGCATCCAGGCACAAATGCGGATCTTTTTTGACGCGGCGGAGATGCAGGCCAAGGGCACTCCTGCTGACGAACTCAAGAAGATCATGAAAGACCGTCTCAAGACAGGATACTATAAAGCGCCGGAACGAGCGGGTATCTCATACATGCTGTCTCCAGTGCTGAGGACGTACTTCAACCCGGAAGAGAGCGACAAGGTCATCACCATAAGCTATCCACACGTCATGTACTATGCTCCCGGTGTTTCCAGTGAAGACATCGGTGCCGGGGAGCTCGGCGGCATGTATCCTTTTATCATATTATCCGGCCCTCATGGATACATGATCCAGCCTCTCGATCTGACGGAAAGAGCAGCAATTAACAAAGAGTACCAAAAGATGCTTGCAAGACTTTGCAAGATCAAAGACGTCTGGTGTTTGCCAAAAGAGAAAGGGCAATAAAGTAAAATGAAAGTGCTGGACGAAAAATGGTGCGAAGAATAGCGGCCAGAAAAACTCAAACTAAAGGAGAATAAGATGGATCGTCCAAAAGTCGTATCGCGAGAAGAATGGATAGCGGCCCGGAAGGAGCTGCTGACAAAAGAGAAGGAATCCACCCGGCTGCGAGACCAGTTGAGCGCCGAACGGCGCAAACTACCCTGGGTGAAAGTCGAGAAGCACTACATGTTCGACGGACCTCACGGCAAGGAAACGCTCACTGAGCTATTCGAGGGCCGACATCAACTGCTGGTACAGCACTTCATGTTTGGGCCGGGGTGGGAGCAAGGTTGCCCCAGCTGTTCCTTCATGGCCGATCACACCGACGGCATGAACGTGCACCTGGCACATCGCGATGTCACGCTGGTGGCTGTCTCGCGCGCGCCGCTGGGCGAGATCGAATGCTTTCGCCGGCGTATGGGTTGGCGGTTCAAGTGGGTGTCGTCACACGGCAGCGACTTCAACCACGACTTCCACGTGAGCTTCACGCCGGAAGAAGAGGCCAAGGGACAGGTCTACTACAACTACTTCATGCAGCCTTTTGAGTGTGAGGAATTACCCGGCATCAGCGTGTTCTGCAAGGACGACGTGGGCAATGTCTTTCACACTTACTCGACTTACAGACGCGGTGTGGAGGTGATGATGGGCACCTACAACCTACTTGACCTCACACCCAAGGGCCGCGACGAGGACCACCTGGCAGACACGATGGAATGGGTCCGCCGACATGATGAGTATGACGACCAAAAAATCAAATCACATGCTTGTCACTAATGGTATCGCTTCGAGAAGAATTACAAAAAAGAAAGGAAATTAAGAAATGACCGAACTTGTCTCCTGCCTGTGGTTCGACCACGGCGAAGCAAAAAAAGCGGCGGAGTTCTACGCCGCTACATTTCCTGATAGCTGTATAGAACGGGTGAACACCGCGCCGGGCGATTTCCCAGGTGGTCAGGAAGGCGTTGAACTGACAGTTGAATTTACCGTACTGGGGCAGTCGTTTATCGGTTTAAATGGCGGGCCAGCCTTTACGCCAGACCAAGCCGTTAGCTTTATGGTGCTGACCAATGATCAGGACGAGACCGACCGTTACTGGAACGCGATTGTAGAGAATGGTGGCAGTGAAAATGATTGCGGTTGGTGTCAAGACCGTTGGGGCTTTTTCTGGCAGATCACGCCAAAACGACTGATAGAGCTGACGACAAGTTCAGATCGCGATAAGGCTAAACGTGCTTTTAATGCGATGATGACAATGAAGAAAATCGACATTGCCAAACTCGAAGCCGCCGTGAAAGGAGACTAAAAAATATGACTTACGTAGACGGATTTGTCATACCCGTGCCGGAAGGCAAGATAGAGGCTTACCGCAAAATGGCGGAAAGTGCTGGGAAAATCTGGATGGAACACGGTGCACTCCAATACAAGGAATGCGTATTGGAAGATGCCAACCCGGAAATGCCTGAAGATGCACCTGAAACATGCAAGATAACGCCGTTCGGTGATCTGGCGGGGACAAAAGACGGGGAGACCGTTATTTTTGCCTTTATTGTCTATCAATCACGCGAACACCGAGACGAAGTGAACAAAAAAGTTATGGCCGACCCGCGCATGAATGAAGCTTGCGATGAAACCAATATGCCGTTTGACCCTTCACGGATGACCTATGGCGGCTTTAAGACCATTGTCGATTTATAGGAAGCTTATGCGAAATAAACGAGAAACGGTTGGAGGGAGGCTCATGTGCTGTGTCATGCACAGGTAAGTTCGTTGCCGATTTTGACCTTGCCCAACGACTATGATTTGGTGTCGACAGCCTTTCATATCCGAAGGGAGGCCTGTCGTCGTCAACCAAGAGAACTCGATGTCGATTTTCATCTTCGCCAACGACTATGTGATGAACATCAATTTTTCTCCTAACCACATCGGAGGCTTCGAACGATGAAATACATGTTACTGATTTACGGAGACGAGAAATCTTTGAATGAAACCGAGCGGCAAGACTGTTATGTCGAATCCACGCAACTCGCACACCAGCTCAAATCTGCCGGGCAGTATCTGGCTGCTAATCCGTTACATCCTACAGCGATGGCCACCAGCGTCCAGGTGCGCGATGGCAAACGGTTGGTGACGGACGGTCCGTTTGCGGAGACGCGCGAGCAGTTAGGTGGCTACTTTCTCGTTGAGGCCAAGAATCTCGACGAGGCGATCGATGTCGCTGCACGGATTCCCATGGCACGCAAGGGAACGGTCGAGGTACGACCGGTGATCGACATCCCAGGGCTACCCACTGAATAATATTTGGCTCAGTGCCTGAGTGAGCTGGGTAACATGAAAAATAAGGAATTATAGCAAATCTAAATACGTTCCAATGTAACCATGAAGACTTTC
>BQIX01000144.1 GCA_021604145.1 Nitrospirales bacterium | reverse complement strand
ACTTCTTCTAAGCTTCCAAATTCAAGATCTGCCGCTAAGGCTCCTGCAACTCGAATGGCTTGCCGTGTTTCCGAACGACGAGTTGACCCGACCATACGTTCCAATAATTTACTGTTGAGCGTTGTCGTGAATCGTACTGAGCGAGGAAATTTATTATGGAACAGAAGAAATTGGACGATTTTTTTGGGAACAAGTTGTGCGGAATAAAATTTTCGATAGGCTTCAAATGCGCTAGCAGACTTGAGAACGGCGAGACATTGATGATAGTCAGAGATGATCCGAGGTTCAACAATGGGGCGGCTGAAAATCGGGATATCAATGAGTCGAGCGGTTCGACTGCCCCGTTCGATATTTTTCCCGAGCCGGTAGAAGTTCCACCCCTCATCATGAATCATGGTGCTTCCTACGACTCCGTCGAGGGTATAACAGGTGTTCAGCACATGCCCGAGTAAATCATGAGTGTCTGCCCACAAGTCTTGATTGGTTTTTTCCTTCATGCCTAAGTAGAAGTCGTTAATGAAATGCCAGACTTCGCTTGACAGTTGATCTTGAATACCCCGGGCATTCGCTCGGACTGAGGCAATCAAACTGATTAACGAGTTGGGGTTTTCTCTTGACAACGTGAGAAATTCAAGGACGGAACGGGTCGAAATATTGCCGTAAAGTTCTTGGTACAGCGGACCTTCTCCTGTTCCTTCCAGGTATTGTCGCCAGGTATCGACCTGATCATCCCATTTCGCAATCTCGGTTAAGAGATGATAGTGCACATTTGAAAATCGCGCCGTATACTCAGCACGTTCAATATAGCGTCCAATCCAAAAGAACGATTCTGCGGTACGACTCAACATCATTATTCGTCTCCATAGAGGACCCAGGTATCTTTACTGCCGCCGCCTTGTGAGGAATTCACCACCAGGGAACCCTCTCGAAGTGCGACCCGTGTGAGCCCGCCGAGCGACACGGAAATCTCCTCTCCCCAGAGCACAAAAGGGCGAAGATCGACATGGCGGCTGTCTAACTTTAAGTCCGGACCGTCTTCAATGACGCAAGGGTGGTGAGATAATGAGACGACGGGTTGAGCGATATAACTGCGAGGATGCGCAAGAATTTTCTTTCGAAATTCATTTTGCTGTACGGTGGTCGACCAGGGGCCCATGAGCATGCCATAGCCTCCTGATTCAGCGACGGCCTTGACGACAAGCGAGGAGAGGTGCTCCAACACATAGTGTTGATCGTCGGCGTTCTGACATAAATAGGTTGGGACATTTTTCAGTATCGCGGTTTCACTTAAATAGTATTCGATCATTTTTGGAACATACACATAGACGGCTTTGTCATCGGCGATGCCGGTGCCAATCCCATTGGCCATGGCCACGTTTCCTGCACGGTACGCTCGCATGAGTCCTGGTACCCCAAGGACGGAATCAGGGTTAAACACTTCTGGGTCAAGGAACGTATCATCAACTCTTCGGTAGATGACATCGACTTGTTCGAGCCCTTGAATGGTTTTCATAAAGACTTTGTCTGACTCAACGACCAAGTCGCGACCTTCGACTAAGGGGATGCCCATCTGAAGCGATAGAAAACAATGTTCGAAATACGCCGAATTAAACACGCCAGGCGTGAGTAACACGACAGCTGGATTTTCGCGGGGATTTGGTGAGAGATACTTGAGGTTTTCTAATAGGTGGGTGGGATAGGAGTCGACTGGCCGAACTTGCATGTCGGCAAATAAGTTGGGGAACAGTTGTTTCATCACGATACGGTTTTCAAGAACGTATGAAACGCCCGATGGGGTTCGAAGATTATCCTCCAACACATAGTAGGTTCCGTCATGATCGCGAATGAGATCGATACCGCCAATATGAATGAAAATATCTTTTGGTGGGCGAAAACCCACAAGGTCTTTCTGGAAATGAATTGAACTTTCCACGAGGTCTCGTGGAATGATCTGATCCTTCAGAATTTTTTGAGGGCCGTAAATATCGAGGAGAAACATGTTGAGTGCGCGAATCCGTTGCCGGAGACCATCTTCGATAATTTGCCATTCTGTGTTGGGAATAATGCGAGGAAGCAGATCGAACGGAAAAATTTTTTCAGTTTGTTGAGGGTCGCCATAGACCGTAAAGGTAATGCCCTGCCTGAGAAAGGCTTGGTCAGCCTGGCGGCGTTTCAGATTTAAATCTTTAAGGGGGAAGTTCCGCAGTCGTTCAACGAGCCGGCCATAATGCTTGCGCGTAATCTCCTGAGCTTCAAACATTTCATCGAAGCCGGGCTTGACAACATATCGATCGAAGAGCGTTTTCACCGTCAGTTCCTTCTCAGCATGATGGACAAAGCCTCCGAGATTTACGTGCATTCGGGCCGTGGGCATTCACACAAAGAGACCTAGCCTGTACATGATACAGCCTAGGTCTAGAAAATTTCACAGAGGTATTCTCTCTCAGTGTACATCAAACGCCAGTATAGTCAAAACTGATGAGCAATATTGAGTCGTCTCCGTGGCCAATGGTAAACAATGAAAAGTCGCAGGGAACATACTAGGATGAAATCGGTATTTCTGGTAGTGTAGGTGAGTAGCATGCACATGGACACTCCTCTAAGATGATGTGACCATCTCAAGACTCGTTTGCAGTTTTCCTGATGTTTAAGAATTGATTTCTATGGCACTTCACATTGCTCTCAATCATCAGACGCATTACCAATACGATCATCCGATTCGAATGGGCCCGCAGGTCATTCGATTACGTCCTGCTCCTCATAGTCGAACGCCGGTTTTGAGTTATGCTTTGAAGCTCAATCCCGACGGCTATTTTCTGAATTGGCAACAAGATCCACATGGGAACTACCTTGCTCGCGTGGTCTTTCCAGACAAGATTACAGAGTTTCACATTGAAGTTGATCTTGTCGTCGATATGGTGGTGTACAATCCGTTTGATTTCTTCCTTGAACCCGATGCGGAGACGTTACCATTCACCTACGATCCTTTGTTAACACACGACCTTCAGCCGTATCTGGTGACTGAGACGCCTGGACCATGTCTGGAAGCGTGGTTGAAGAATTTTCAGTACCCGCAACAAGATGCGACCGTGCCATTTTTGGTAAACCTGAATCAAGGGCTCAAACAACAAATCAAGTATGTCGTTCGTATGGAGCCGGGGGTGCAATCCCCTGAAGAGACGTTGACGCTTGCGCGCGGGTCATGTCGTGATACGGGATGGCTCCTAGTTCAAATTCTTCGACATCTGGGCATTGCCAGCCGCTTTGTCTCAGGCTATCTCATTCAATTAGTCGCTGATATGCCTTCGTTGGATGGCCCCTCGGGTCCTGAACGAGATTTTACGGATCTTCACGCCTGGGTCGAAGCGTATCTGCCGGGAGCAGGATGGGTCGGGATGGATCCAACTTCTGGTTTGTTGGCCGGCGAAGGTCACATTCCTCTCGCAGCCACCCCCCATCCAACGACTGCTGCTCCGATTAGTGGCGTCATGGAACCCTGCAAAACCGATTTTGCGTTTGACATGTCGGTTCATCGCATCGTGGAAACGCCACGTGTGACCAAACCCTATACGGATAAGCAATGGCAGGAAATAGATCGTTTTGGCCATAAGCTCGATCAAGAGTTACACGACAATGATGTCCGGGTGACGATCGGTGGGGAGCCGACATTTGTGTCTCTTGATTTTCCCGATGCCCCTGAATGGAATACCGAGGCGGTTGGTCCAACGAAACGCAAACTGGCCATGGACCTCATGCATCGGCTGCGTCAACGATTTGCTCCCCAAGGGTTGCTTCACTTTGGACAAGGAAAGTGGTATCCAGGCGAACAACTTCCACGTTGGGCAATGGCGCTCTATTGGCGGAATGACGGGCAACCGCTTTGGGGCCACGATCATCTCATTGCAAGTGGCAGTGATGGCGGTTCCGTCACAATGAAAAATGCGCAAACTTTTATGGAAGGCATTGCTGATCGTGTAGAGGTTGGTACGAAGGCCATTCAAACGGTATATGAAGACCCTTGGCATTTTCTATCTCAGGAACGAAAACTTCCGGAAAACCTTGATCCCGCCACGAACAATCTTAATGACCCGATGGCGCGTCAACGTTTGGCCAAAGTGTTTGAACGTGGCCTGGGCGAACCGGCTGGATATGTGTTGCCGCTTCAACGATGGAACAGCAAAGATCAAGGTCGACGCTGGTTTAGTGAATCCTGGTCAACACGGAGCGGGCAACTCTTTCTCGTGCCTGGGGATTCTCCGATTGGATTTCGTTTGCCGTTACCCTCACTCCCTCCGCTTGCCCCCAATGAGTATCCGTATATCATTGCCAATGATCCGTTTGATCATCGTGAAGCCCTTCCAAAACCGAATGTGCATCGTCAGCCTTTTCAGCGTCGCCAGCATGGTCAACAGGAGCGTCCTCGTGATCCTCAACAGTTGGTTGGTCAAGTCAGCGGTTATGGGGAAGAGCGGATTGTTCGGGCGTCCTTAGCGGTTGAAGTTCGCCATCAGCATTTGTGTGTGTTTATGCCTCCCGTAGAAACGGTAGAAGACTATATGGATCTGGTGACGGCGGTTGAAGATACCGCGCTTGAACTGAACATGCCCGTTCATCTCGAAGGCTATACTCCTCCGTATGACCCTCGGGTCAGTGTCTTAAAAATTACGCCAGATCCTGGTGTGCTTGAGGTGAATATTCATCCTGCAAAATCGTGGAATGAGATGATCGCCATTACCAATGGGATCTACGAAGATGCCCGATTGTGTCGGTTAGGGACAGAAAAATTTATGCTTGATGGACGTCACACGGGAACTGGCGGTGGAAATCATGTCGTGTTTGGAGGTGCGACGCCTGCCGATAGTCCCTTTCTTCGACGGCCTGATCTCCTGCGAAGTCTCATTGCCTATTGGCAGCGCCATCCGGTGTTGTCGTATTTATTTTCCGGGTTATTTATTGGACCAACGAGTCAAGCTCCTCGAATTGACGAAGCACGACATGATTCATTGTATGAATTAGAGCTCGGCTTCAAGCAGATTCCGACGTTTCAGGAAGAGACATTTACTCCGCCATGGCTTGTCGACCGTATTTTTCGAAATCTGTTAATTGATGTGAGTGGCAATACGCATCGAACGGAGATTTGCATCGATAAACTTTACTCCCCGGACGGTCCGACTGGGCGATTGGGTCTTGTCGAATTTCGCGGTTTCGAAATGCCGCCACATGAACGAATGAGTCTCGTGCAGCAGCTCTTGCTGCTGGCGCTGATTGCGCGATTTTGGAAGAATCCAGACTCTGGTGAATTAGTCCGGTGGGGGACGCAATTACACGATCGTTTTATGCTGCCGTATTTTATCGAACAGGATCTTCGTAATGTTGTGGCTGATATGAATCATGCCGGGTATGAATTACAGGCGGAATGGTTTGCTCCTCATATTGGATTTCGATTCCCACTTTATGGATCAATTTCTTACGAGAGCGTGGTCCTTGAAGTGCGACAAGCGCTGGAACCTTGGCATGTGATGGGGGAGGAAGGTGCCGTCGGCGGCACGGTCCGTCATGTCGACTCGTCTGTGGAACGTCTGCAGATCAAACTTTCTGGCTTGACCGAAAACCGCTATATGGTAACGTGCAACGGTCGTCGAGTGCCGCTGGTACCCACTGGGCGTCAAGGCGAAGCCGTTGGAGGGGTCAGATATCGAGCATGGAAGCCTGCGGCGAGTCTGCATCCGTCTATTGGGATTCATTCGCCACTTGTCTTTGATGTCTACGATCGTTGGTCCAGGCGGGCCATCGCAGGATGTACCTATCATGTCGCTCATCCCGGCGGACGAAACTTTGAACAGTTTCCGGTCAATGCCTATGAAGCGGAAAGTCGTCGATTGGCAAGATTCTTTCCGTTTGGACATACAGGGGGTACGTACGAGGAACCTGTCGATGAATCGCGACCGGAGTTTCCGTGTACTCTGGATCTTCGGTGGTCAATGTAGATGTCCAGTTTTCTCTCTCCCACTACCAAGATGCTTCAATCGCAGCACTCGATCTCTCTCTGTTTTTTTAGGTAACGATGAAGACGTTTTATTCGCGCGATCAATCAGACACGTCACAGGGCTTCCCCGTTATCTATCCGCCTCAAGAAGGTACATTCGATGAGTTGGTGTCATCGGACGGTTCAGTCCGTCCACATTGGCAAGGACTCCTTAACACCTTTAGTGGATTAGGACAGGCTGCACGACGACAGGCGCAGGAAACAGCCGCTCGTATGCTCCGCGATGATGGGATGACCTACCTGGCTCGTCAGGAGAATCAGCATCCAGCAAGACCCTGGCAACTTGATCTTTTTCCATTACTTATCAGTCAGACAGAGTGGCAGCAGCTTGAAGAGGGACTGATTCAACGTGCGCGTTTATTAAACCACATCCTCAATGATCTCTATGGCCCGCAACTGTTGGTTAAGAATGGGACCCTTCCACCCGCGGTTGTCTATGGAAATCCCCAATTCCTCAGGCCTTGTCATGGTATTCCTGTCCAGGGAGGAACGTATCTGCATTTTCTTGCTGTGGATCTTGCTCGTTCACCTGACGGTCAGTGGTGGATTTTGAGGGATCGAACAGAAGCGGCAACTGGCGCGGGATTCGCACTTGAAAATCGTATGATTGTTTCCCGGGCGTTGCCACATGTCTTTACCCAGACGCCTGTGCAACATCTCTCAGCCTTTTTCCAGACATTCAGTGAGCATTTCTTACAATTTGCTCAACGCGACGATCCGTTAGCCGTGGTTCTCTCGCCAGGCCCACAGAATGCGACGTATTTTGAACATGCCTACCTGGCTCGCTATCTTGGATATCCCGTGGTTGAGGGATCTGACCTCACCATGCGTGATACTCGACTGTTCCTCAAGACGGTCGAAGGATTAAAGCCAGTCGATTTGGTTCTGCGTCGTATTTATTCCGATTTGTGCGATCCGTTGGAACTCAACACCGATTCCTTGGCCGGTGTGCCAGGGTTGATGCAGGCCATTCGTGCCGGACATGTGACGATGGCCAATGCCCTTGGCAGCGGCCTTGTTGATAGTGAAGTGCTGCTGAGCTTCCTTCCCGGAGTCTGTCAGTACTTTTTTGGTGAAGGGTTGAAAATTCCGAGTGTGGCGACCTGGTGGTGTGGTCAACCAAAAGAACAGGCACTAGTGCTCGAGAGGCTTGATCAACTGATGATTCGACGAGTGTTGTCGACAACACGGCCTACCACTCCAAGTCGTCTCAGTTCCTTCGGTACGGATCTTTCACGGCAATCACGGGATATGTTGCGTCAAGCCATTACCCGCCGTGGTCACGAATTTGTTGGTCGAGAAATCGTCTCACCTTCAACGGCCCCGTTCTGGTCCAACCAGGAGGAACTCAAGCCTGTGCCCATGACGTTGCGTATGTATATTACGGCCTCACCTCACGGATATACCGTGATGCCCGGTGGCCTCACGCGAGTGTCTGTCCAGTCAGATCCTCGTGGACATTGGCATGAACCCGGAGATTTTAGTAAAGATACGTGGATGCTATGGGAAGGACATGAGAATGTTCCGAATATTGTGCCACATGTTCCTCAAGCACTTCATTTACGGCGAGGCGGGCGAGACCTACCCAGTCGTACCGCCGATAACTTTTTCTGGTTTGGTCGATATCTTGAGCGCGCAGAAGGGGCAATTCGAGTTCTTCGAAGTCTCGTGGAACGGTTAAGCGGGGCGTCGGAACTTGGCGCGGATCCCGATACGCTGCATCGGCTTGTTTCGTTGCTGGTTGTCCAAGAGCATCTCTCTCAACGACGTGCGCGACGGGTACTTGTCGGTGGTGCGCAGGCTGTCGAGCGAGAGTTGCGAACCATACTATTTGATCCTGATTCACCGGACGGACTCGCCAAAGTTCTGATCAACGTTCGTCTGACGGCAGATCGTGTTCGTGAACGGTTATCAATCGATACCTGGAAAATTCTTATGGAATTAACCAATGTTCCTCAAGAGTGGAGACGGACCAAAGGGCATAGCATCGACGATACGATTCGCTTGCTCAGTCGTATGATTCAGCATCTCGCGGCACTGAACGGGATGGTCATGGAGAATATGACCAGGAGTTATGCCTGGAGATTTTTAGAAATGGGTCGACGGTTAGAACGTGTTCGTCATCTTTCAAAGTTAGTGCGTCATCTGACGACTCGCGGTACGCCCGAAGCAACCGGGGCATTGAATCTACTGTTAGAACTTGCGGACAGTTATATTACCTATCGAACCCGTTACAAATCAGAAGCCAATCTTGCGGCGGTGTTGGATCTTTTGCTTGCGGATGAAACGAA
>BQIX01000143.1 GCA_021604145.1 Nitrospirales bacterium | reverse complement strand
GCTCATGACCCGTTCAAACTCTCGAATAGCTTGGCCGTACTGCCGTTGACCATAATAACATTCGCCCAACCAGTACTGAGCATTAGAGGCGAGGGAAGATCGAGGATACTCCTGAAGAAACTGGCGGAATCCCTGAAAAGCTCCAGGCAAATCACCGGATTGCAATTTTTCATAATGTTGGCGATAGATTGCCACTTCACGATCGGTTGGTGTTGCATTCTGCTGAACTTGTCGAGGCAACGATTGGCGCGGCGCAACCTTTGAACGATCCAGCATTGCTAGTGACGCTTGAGTCGAGCTTTGCTCAAAGAGTCGATCTCGTACCGGCACAGAGTCCGAGGAAGGTTGATCTAGAGCGATATCATCATGTTGAGGAGGTGAAAGACCGGCAAGTGACTTCCGAAGATCTTGAGTTGGAGTTGAGCTTGTGGTGTTGGAACGAACGGCAGGACGCTCCGGACGTGAAGAAACATTCTCAGGCAGTGATCGATTCTGAACAACCTGAGCTAGTGTTCGTTCATGCTGATCAACTCGATCGGCAAGGGTTTGGCTCACCTGTTCGAATGCCGATACGACACTATCCACACTCTGCTTCATTTGCTGCCAATTTGCTTGCGCAAATTCGTTATTACCGTTCTGATCGCTGGCCAAACTAATGACCTGCGTATCGGTTTTGACTAATTTGGCTTCCTGTTCAACAAGTGCTTGACGGACTGTATCCAACGCGTCTTTAAAGTCGACAAACGAGGTCTGAAACTCCGAAATTTTTTGAGCTTGCGAAGTCAGAACTTCGTTTTGCTGCTGAATTTGTTGTTTTAATTGTTCGACCCCGGAACGTAAACGGTCTTCACGTTCCTGAGCCTCTCCTTTTGACTCCACGACCTCTTGACGAAGTTGATCCACTTGTTTCGTGATCGATTGCAGGTGATGTTCGCTTTGATCAATTGCCCCGCGCACTTCAAACAAATCGCCATCTTTAATGGTCGTGACTTGATCCATCACTTCAGCACGTGCCACAAGCAGTTCCTGAATCTCAGCACGCTGCGTTTTAATAATTCCATTGGCTTCCTGAAGAGCCCGATTGGCATCCTCTACTGCTTGTTGCAGATCAACTTTACTCTTGTCTAACTTTGTGATTCGGGCATCAAGGTCACGCTTGATGCGAACCACATCCGCCTGCTGTGCAACGCATCCGCTGCTCAGCAAACAAGAAACAATGACCAATACGGCCGAACATGCCCTCTGAGTATTATTCACAAATCTACAAACCATTTCTCTAGACGAACAATGAGATTAAAGTAAGAAAGGTTCAATCGATCCATTCATTCCGATCAGTATTCCACGGCCTGGCATCGGCAACCTTGACCCCAAGTAAAAAGTGGGCACGGCGATTTTGCTGAAAGCAGGACTCGGAACCTCCACGACACAAGGGATTATCCTTTCCATACGTCATGATCGTCAGTTGGGAAGACGATACTCCGAGGCTAGTTAAATATTTCTGCACTCGCAATGCGCGCTTTTTTCCCAAAATATAATTGTAGGCTCGAGTACCTCGCTCATCGCAATGTCCTTCAATCGTCACAGCATTTGTCGGATTTGACCGTAAAATTTCAGCATTGTTCATCAAGGCCTGTTTGGCCTCATCAGTCAATTCCCAACTATCTAATTCAAAAAACACATCATTGAGACCTGAACGGTCGGAAAGTAACTCAGCTTGCCGACGTTGATTCCAATATTGCCTGGCAAGATCAGCGGGGGAAAGCGGTTTAATGTCCGCATCCTCTTCTTCCAATGAATCTTGAGAGAATAACTCGTTTAATGGAGAAAATTGGTTCTGGGGTTTATCTCCCGACCCGAAACCGTCAAGCCCGTCACCAGCGGAACTCCCCCGTGACCATTCATCAAGAGAGGAAAGTCGCCCAGAGTTTTCGTCCGACATATTGCTCTTCTTGACCTTTTGACCATGACCGGTTGCATGAGTTGAACGGTGACTGCACCCGCCTACCAATAAGATCATCGAAAGAAGTATGACAATGGTGACGAGTGATCGGTAATACACGCCTTGCTGCTTCATGTCAGTCACGCTCCTTTCATTGACTCTTCGCAATGGATCTATTAAAAAGATGTTTCACATCATAAAATCGTACAAAACACCAAACATGCAATTACAAGACCAAGTTGACTGACAGAATAATTCTATCCCGTTGCAATTGGATGCCCTTTGAACCATAGCTACATTCCGACAGACTCATCACACAATCTACGGTCTCAAAAATTTGAATCCACTCACAAAAAACACTTGCAAGCCAACAACATAATGTGACCCAATCTCGTTTGACCCAAAGATAACCACAGAGCAACTCGACATGAATGAACGTCGGACGTACTGTCTTGAGCAGGAATACTGACTACAAAGTCTTTCTAAATAAAATTAGATATAGGACATGGGGCCGAAGCATTTTTTCAACATCAGTGGTATTTCTCCAACGCACCCAAGATTCACTACCACATATCAGCCTAAGGGAAACACACGAAGTCTGGTGAGAATCACTCAGGAAGGGTTGCTGGAAACGAATGTAGAGAGTAGGAGACAGGAAGTTTATGAGACATCAGGGACACACGACCGAGCGCCGCCAGACGAAAAAGCCCATGCTTGTCCGCCAAGCTCCTTGGCTTTATACATGGCTCGATCAGCTTGACGCAGAAGGTCTTCAGGCTCCACCGCATCAACCGGAAACAGTGCGATACCGATACTCGTCCGGACCTGGATCATGTGATCGTCAATGGCGATAGGGTCGACGACGCAATCTAAAATTTTCTGTGCGACATGCTGGGCGTCATCGGCATGTTCAAGGTCTTGTAGAATCAAGGTAAATTCATCACCACTTAAGCGGGCCACAGTATCAGTGGCACGCACACAATGAGCCAATCGTTCGGCGACCGTTTTTAACAACTGATCACCCGCGCGATGTCCATATTCATCATTGACGCGCTTAAAACAATCAAGGTCAATAAAAAACACCGCGAGTAGTCGTTGATGACGTCGGGCCTGAGCTAAGGCTTGTTCAAGACGGTCTTGAAACATCACTCGGTTAGGAAGATCCGTAAGCGGATCATGATAGACACGATGAATGATTTGCGTCTCGGCCTCTTTCCGGCTCGTAATATCCTGAAGAATCGCAACGATATTTGACACGTGTCCATCTTCATTTAAGAGCGGAGTCAGAACTTCTTCAACCGTATACTCTCTGCCATCCTTTCGAGTTGCGGTCGATTCGACCTTCCACGATTGTGCCGGCAATTCTTGTTTAGCCGCCCGCTTCAATAACAATCGAAACGGCTTGGATTGCGAGGAAGGAAGAACCGTCCCGATGACTTCTGCGACTTCGTAGCCACTCATGCGGCAATACGCATCATTCACCCACTCAATGCGTCCTGCTGGGTTGGTAATGCAGACAGCATGCTCGGCAGAGTTCAACGCTTTACCCTGAAGACGCAAATGATCATAATTTTGTGAGACAAACATCGCTTTGCTGATATGCAAGCCAAGTTGCTCCAACCAACTGACGATGCTGGGCTCAAACTCACCTGGATGATAAGAACAGATCGTTAAGACTCCTAACACCCGCCCATCGATTGACAATGGCACAACAATCTGTGAATGAAACCCCTGCGTACGAAGCCATTGCACACCTTGAAGGTCACTCGTATCGTCGCGTTTCAGCAATTGAGTGGTCTTCTGTTGGATCGCTTGATTCACGACACTCAGTGGCTCACCGGGATCATTTAATCGTTCAAGCCGTTGCAGGGACGTCACACACGAATCACCGTCATGGGCAAAGGAACACATCGAACCTTCAGCTTCCTTGGTCCCAATCCACACTAAGGGATACCCAAAGGTCTCAACCAAGCGACGACAGAGAATAAATAACGCTTGCCGGACGGTCATGCCCGACAGGAGTAATTGGATCAGTTCATTGGAAAATTCTTGCGCGATAATCCCATGACGATGTTCAGTCACATCCCAGAGCAGCCAGTGCGCACCAACCAATTGTCCATCGGTATCACGAAGAGCTGATAGTGTACAAACAACAGAACGGGGAGATTGTGAATACGGAAAAACCTGGAACTCTCCTTGCCAATTTTGCACATGGCCATTTAATGCTTGCAGACGTTGCAAAAGATTGGTCCAGTTATCTTCACTCATCATGTTTGACAAGGAACGGCCAAGCAACTGTTGTTGCGTCAACTGAAACAGCCGAGCCGCCTGTTGATTAGCCATGTGAATGATGCCATCAGAGGAAGTAACAATATGGCTATCAGGAATACAATTTAAGATCTCTTGTACGGGTTGACCAAACGACAGGGATGAGGCATTTGTCTCAAGATGGATTGGCCCATGGGACATTAAATTCTGGCCGGATTCTGATGATTGAGGGATCTTTTCTAAGACCAATTCTAATTGATTGCAGGCCAGAGTGAGGGATTCTTCTAATGACGAAGTTAATGGGCCATCCTGGGACTCCACCAACGCCTGAAGAAGTCGGGAAAGCCTTGCTTTATATTGATCTAAGGAAGAAATCTGCATTTGAATACTCATATGACACTGGTTAATCTCTCACGTCACTCCTGTCTATAGGCTGAGCGTTCCATTCCAAGTCAATACCCTATTCGAACTAGACTCAAACACATGCCATCGATTCAATGTTCGCATACGTCAATAAAACCTTATACGATTCAGGACCAAACATCTACCCGGGAAATCACCCAACCGCGCGAGAAGCCAAGGTCAACCGCCCAGCATCGACATCTTGCTGAGCTTGTTCGTAACGTTCAGGAGTCCCAATATCAGACCAATATCCGGAATGGAGATACCCCATAACCGTCGCTCCTCCTTTTAGCTCAGTGACATACGCATCGATAATGGAGGAAGACCGGCCAACCGGACAATGCGACAAAACACAAGGATTCAGAATGTGGATTCCAGCAAACATGCGCTTCAGTGGTGGGGAAGGATGACGGTGATCGGGTTGACCTTGTCCATTAATCCTCAACACATGATTATCATTCGATGTTTCGACAACGCCCCACTGTTCGACGTAAGGATCATCTCGTAATACCATCGTGACTCGGGCCTGACAGGCAAAATGCATTCTCTGGACTTCATCAAGGTCGAGTTCAGTCAGCGTATCACCATTTAACACGAGAAAGTCTTCTCCTTGAAAAAAAGCCTCGGCTGCCCTCAGCCCACCACCCGTCCCAAGAATAACTGGCTCTTGTGAGTAGGATAATCGCATTCCCCATTGAACTCCATCACCCAACTCCTGCTGAATCATATGCCCTAAGTAATGAAGGTTGATCATAACCTCACAAATACCATACTGCCGAAGGAGGAGAAGGTTCCAGACAATGAGGGGAATTCCGCCAACGGGTAACAATGGTTTGGGCACCGTGTTCGTGTACGGTCGTAACCGAGTACCCAACCCTGCTGCAAGGATCATCGCTTTCATAGACGTTGGCTATGATCGGTTATTGCCATTCGGGCACATGAGGGGAGAGATGGCTCAAAAGGGTACGTAATTCAGGGTATTTTGTCAGATTCTTCTGCACATATCCTAATGTGCGGGGGATATCTGCAAGAAATTTGGAGTTCTGCTTCACGCGATCAATATAGACAAATCGACCCGCAGCCTTGAGATTACGTTGAATACTTGTGTAGTCGAATAGCCGGCGAAAGGCGACAGGATCATTGAGCAACAACTCCCCCTGTTTTGAACGCCCCACTCCTTCGCACATTCCCTGAACATAGCGATCAATCATCTGATCAATCAGATGTTCTGGAAGTGCAATATAGGAGTCTCGAAGCAAAGACGCTAAATCATAGGTCGCCGGGCCAAGCAATGCATCCTGGAAGTCAATCACTCCCAATCGTTCTCCATCAACCATGAGATTCCGTGAATGATAATCACGATGTGTAAACACTCGAGGTTGCGCAACGAGGTATTCAGACATTGTTTGAAACACCTCACGTATCTGACGAGCCGCAGCATCGCCCAACGGCTTCCCCCCGCGAGCCTCGACACCATATTCCAGAAAATGCTCGAGCTCCCACATCAATAACGGAACATCAAATGCTCGACCGAAGGCAAGGCAAGAGGACTGCTCATGCGAAGTGGCACGTAGATGGATCTGCACCAAGCAATCAATCGCCTGGTCATAAAGTTGTTCACGCCTAGCCGGATCTGCCGTTGAGCAGGCTTCCGTCAGGGTCAGATCGCCTAAATCTTCCAGATACAACAACCCAGCCGATTCATCAAAGTAGTATAAAGCTGGAACCACAATACCGAGTGATTGAAGAAACGTCAGGACATTTACAAAAGGAAGTTCGGTTAGGTCCTGAGTCGATCCGCTCACAGCTTCTTCCGACGCCTTAAACCCTTCCGGATCGGCCAATTGCATAAGAATGAGGGAGTCGACCGGAGCCTCTGTCAGAGTCAGTCGATAATAACGGCGATTGGAGGCATCACCAGCTAAAGGGTGACATCCAACAAACTGAGCGGAAAATGGAAGGTCTGCCTGAAGTGTCTTTTTCAGCAGATCATCATTCAATGCGGAGGGAGATCGAAGAACAGGACCCTTCATAGATACGGATTATACGGTCGATTGAAGGTTCTGTCACGGGTGAAGGCTTGAATTCAGATATCTGGCATCATGCTATAAAAATCAACCAGACAATCCACAGGCCTATTTCTAACAAAACGAATTAACTTCTATGCCGAATGAATCCAGCTAACACGGCACGAGACGACACTTCCACAATGAGTACGAATATTTTTTGGGGAACGGCTAGACAAAAATAGGCCTGAAGGGTTAACCAACTGTCATATTTCAATCAAATCATCAAGTTCTCTACCAGTCAAGAACCTTTCCCTTAGGTTTTTTCACATTTCTGCCGATACATCATGATAAGAGTAGGTATCGTACCCATTCCATTTAATTACTACTTCACGGAGGAGGTGGGTGATGGACGTTGGAACAACGACACATGTGAGTTTCCCGCAACACCGAACAACGACCGCCATTGGCGATCGTGATGTCGGACAGAAAGGGGGGTATTTTCGTCGCCGACCACGTGACAAAAAACCAGCAACCCCTGAAAAATCAAATAAACCTCGTCAAACCGGCAAGGGCTCTCGACATACGATTGACATCCGAGTCTAGGAGGACTCGACACTTTTCCATCATTGTCAGGACCCCATTCCTTGAACATTCGTCTGTCAAAGAGACCCGAGGCGCAAGGTATCTAGACTTAAAATCGTACATGCCAAAAAGCCGACATTGGCCTTCCTGAATATTGTGTAAGAAAATATGAACCACACCATATATAGTATTTTCGAAAATTCATTGCTATAGTAAGCATCGATATATCATGGCGTATAAAAATATCGGCGACTACGGCATCATCGGAGATCTTCATACGATCGCACTCGTCGGTCTTGATGGCTCAATTGATTGGTGCTGCCTCCCGCATTTTGACTCTCCAAGTCTTTTTGGATCCATCCTTGACCACAAAGCTGGCGGACATTTCAAGATCGCTCCGGTACAGGAAGGCAATACTCGCCAAATGTACCTGCCGGAAACCAATATCTTGCTCACTCGATTCTTGCAGGACGACGGCGTCGGAGAGCTTACCGATTTCATGCCGGTGGAATCAGACGAACCTGGGTACCGCCCAAGACGGCATCAAATCATTCGAATGGTGTCAGTGGTTCGCGGGCAAGTTCGATTCCGTTTGGAATGTGAGCCTGCGTTCAATTATGGCCGCGATACGCATACGGCTGAAATCGTTGGAAAAGGTGCCATCTTTCGAACAGCAACCAGCACCGTTGGACTCGTCAGCCCCATTCCCCTAAAAGTTCGAGAAGGAATGGCCTATAAAGAGTTCGTGGTCAAGCAAGGCGAAAGCCTCACATTTTTTCTCGAGTTTGCTGAAAACAATGGGAAAACCGATTTACTGGCGAATCCCGAAACTGGAGATGAAGCTTTTCAAAATACGTCGGCGTTTTGGCAACGATGGCTGGGACAGTGTCAATATGACGGGCGTTGGCGTGAAATGGTGCATCGTTCCGCGCTTACGCTCAAACTCCTCACCTACGCCCCTACTGGAGCCATTGTCGCCGCCCCAACCACCAGTCTTCCTGAACACATTGGCGGACCACGTAATTGGGATTATCGGTACACCTGGATACGCGATGCCGCCTTTTCACTCTACGGCTTGCTTCGTCTGGGGTTCACGGTTGAAGCCGCTCGGTTTATGGATTGGCTCAACGCACGCTG
>BQIX01000142.1 GCA_021604145.1 Nitrospirales bacterium | reverse complement strand
AGCTTCATTGATATAGGACTGTTCTTTTATGCGGTCGTCCACCGGAAGGGCTTTCGCAATTTCTGGAGACAAATGCTCGATCGATACGAACTCGCCATTATTCGTTAAGGCAACCATCCGACGAATTTCAGTTTCTAATTCTCGAACATTTCCTGGGAAAGAATAGGCTTGCATATGGCGTATCACTTGCCCTGAAATGCCCGCAATTTTTCGATTGAGGGTTTCGGCATAATTTCGAGAAAGGTATTCTGCCAAAACTGGAATATCTTCCACCCGTTCACGAAGTGGCGGAATATGGATCTCAAACCCATGAAGACGGTAGTACAAGTCCTTCCGAAATGTCCCGGCTATGACGCGCTCTTTGATTGGGTGATTAGACGCGACCAAAATACGAACATCAGCATACCCCACCTTATCGGCACCTAACGGTTTGATTTCTCCTTCTTGAAGAAATCGCAATAGGCTGACCTGAAACGCGGGGGAAACTTCGGAAATTTCATCGAGAAAGACCGTTCCGCCATCGGCTGCGGAAAAAAGTCCGAGTCGGTCACTAACCGCACCAGTAAAGGCACCTCGCTTGTGCCCAAATAATTCCGATTGTAATAACTCATCTGGCAAGGCTCCACAATTTTGCACTAAAAATGGGAAAGCTTTTCGTGAACCAAACCCATGTATGGCTTTGGCCATTAGTTCTTTCCCCGTTCCAGTTTCGCCTTGAATGAGCACTGGAAGATCAGTCGGTGCCGCTTTTCTTGCTAAATTGCAGACATTTAACATGGCATCACTGGCGAAGACCAATTTGTCAAACTCATAGCTTTCTCGCAACAATTTCACCATGTGATCCTTGGGACTACGAAAAGCGTTATCCGAAAATTTGAGCTCACGGCTCAAGAATCGATGACGGCGAGCCAATTCACGACTTTCCAGGGCACGATTGACTAATAGCTGCAAATGCCAAGGCGGGCAGGGTTTGGGAATGATTTGGTAGACAGCTCCAGCCTTAAAAATTTCCATGACTGTCTGATCATCCCTGGATTCACTCATAAAAATACGAATACTATCAGGGTATCGCACACGTGCTTCTTTGAAAAAACTTTCGCCACTGATATCCCCGATGTTTTCATCAAACAAAATCGCATCAATCTCATTCAGTCTCAGCAGTTCATAGGCTTCTTTTCCTGTCTTTGCGGACAACACTCTGTAATCTTTGGAAAGATAACCGAGGACCTCGCTTCCATTCGCTGTTTCCCCCTCAACTAAGAGAAGGGTCTCTTCTTTCTTTTCAGTCACAAACATCCCTTTCAATATGAAAAGAAAGTTTACATCCTTCAAAGTCGTTTCACAAGTATTGATTATTGCCACATAAAAAATTCGTGAATTTCCCGACTGCCTCCATATCGTCATCTGTATTCATTTATGATCAATTTTTCCCACCACACTATTCAGAAATTGGACGCATGAGGACACCCTATCATCACAATTTTCAAAATGAGGTGCATCTCAGCTCTTGTTGGAGCAGGTCTGTTTAAAACATTCGTTCCATAATCTATAGTGCTCCCTTCAATCTATGACAGTGTTGTGATTAGGGCGTAGGTAGGCAAGCCTATCATTCTGACCAGCCTCATTGGCACCAGCTAGACCTCCCATTTGAGAACAGAGACCTTTCTGGCAGTTGGCTGACTTTTTATCTTGCTCGCTCCATTCGTATGGGAAAGCACCAGGCTCTTAAGGGATCGACTATTGGCTTTTGATAGCCAGTCGAGATTCAATCCCTTTAAGGCAATCAACTTCCGTTGCCCCTTCGTCAATAATTCCCTTGAGAACTCGGTAGAGCGCCAACTTGAAGTGATAAAAGATAAAAGAATCTTAAAATTTATTTGATTACTCTGGAAAGCGGATAAGGTATAAGAGATTCAGAGAAAGGAGTTTACTAAAAGTACACAAGTTCTTTTGTTAGTGCCTGACTTTTCATCACACAACAGAACGTCCTAGATCGGACTTGAGAACTGAGTTGGATGATAGGAAAGAAATGAGTTAAGAAAAGAATGTCTGCCGCTCACTCACAACTAAAACGACTTCGTATAGACAAAGTTTTCACGAACGGCAACCTCTTCCTTTACCTGAGCCGGAGATTGACCCTGCGGTAAAGGAGGAAGGTTTTCGTGAGTAGCCTTTGTCCAATCCCCTTTCTTTTGAGAACGTGCAGCATTGTTCGCGAATGGGACCTCCTGCTTCCCGGCTACCCGCTCCACAACAGAATCCTGACCATCTTGCACTTTTCTAGTCATCTGCCCTGGCTGACAAACAACATGAAAATTAGCAGCCGGCGCTGAATTGTCAATTCTCCACAGTTCCAGTTCTGCACAATAAAAACTTACATCATGTCGAGACATCGTATTGAGCCAATTGATTGCGCTCCGGTATTCAATGGGAATTTTTGAGGCAACCCAGACGATAGAGGAAGCATTCACCTCAGCCGCACATGAAATCAATTGACCGAAATCATTATGTGTCAGCTCAAGTAACTGCCCTTGAATAAATATGATATCAGCATTCTTCGCGTTTTTGGCAATTACTCCACCCTGAGGCAGGCTCACAAGTTTATCCTGTTTCGTCGGAATCAGCTTCAGGTCAATACCTTCGCCAATCATTCCTAGAATATCCTCTTGGATAAGCCATGATGAAAACTTCTCGAATTCTTCACCCCAAAAATCTTGAAGGTTATATCGTTGTAATTTACCAAGAGACGTGGCCATAACACCCTCTATATATGGTTGAGATTTTTACGACAAGAATTCACATAAAAGCCTTTGCAATCAAGACAAAGCTCTCTCTCTTATCGACATTTTCTTCAGGAAATTGAGCGAAAGAAACACGAGAGACGATCAGAAACTCATCCATAAAACCACCAACCAACATTGAAGTGACTCGAAATTTAGATGAACGGTTGTTTGACATACACGTCTAACAGAGAGGCAAACCTAACAGAAGAAGAAGGAGACGATGCGATGTTCAAGGAATAGGATCAACACACAAGAAGATAACAGCATATTCCATGAACAGTCATACTGTCAGAAACGCTTCCTTCTCATTATCGATTCTTGGAAGAAGGTCTTCTTTCTTCCATGAAAATATTGAACATAACATGAATTTTATCATGTAAAGTCGTCAACATTTCTATCGGCGTTTGATGTCCAGCACGAAAATTTCTGCCTTAGCAACTCAAGTATGTCCGGCAGATGCATCCATTGATTGCAGTACCGTGCACTCATGTCGAATTGGTGCTCAAAATATCCTTTGGCAACGCTCTTGCTCTATCAGCGCACATGACCGTTCATGGTCAAGGATTCACATGATTCACCTTCTTACGTGGAGAGTAATGATGAACAACATTCTAATCGCCAACGCCCTCGTCACAACGAATCAAACAGAAACCTCATCAACCTCTAAAGCAAATGAGGGAGGAACCCATACTCGATATTTAGATAAAGATTATATTGTTCGAGCCAGAGAAGCAGAAGTAAAGCATCACCTTCATTCAATCGGTCAATTACAAAAGAAAATGGAAAAACTGGCAAATGAATTGGCGTGGGAACTTGAACAACATCATTCGAAAATTCATGAGTTGTATCAACTTGAAATACCACTTCAAACGAACGACAAAACCACGACACAACCAAAGGAGAGTCAAACATTTGATCTTCCCCTTATTGGGAAATCCCTTTGCGAAACATTTGCCTAACATAGAAACGTCTCCCCCAAGGCACGGCCGAAGGCCGTGCCGATGACAGGTGCAACACCGACATCATTCCACACAGCATCACATAGAGAGCACTTAACTTGCTCACCAACTCTCCAATCTAAAAATTGATTGAAGCGACTCCAGGGCATTGCCAAACACCTGGCATCTGAACTATTTCCTTGACCATCCCGAGGCTACAGTCCAACGCGAGGATGAAGAGATGAAGACGGAAACGTTCAATGAAATAATCATTGACCTTTCGCATGAATGCTCTACAATAGAAAGAGAATTCAATCACGAAACATGATCGTCCTCACACTCGCCACAACAGCATGACAGGGCTATCCCTCCCCTCAAAGATCCACAGTCAATTGGCAAGAAGCCTCGAAAGAGGATCTATTCGATACCTTACAATCACTAACAGGAGGTTTGGCATGAAACATCAGTACACGACCCTATGTGGCATCTTTGTGCTCGGATTTATCATGGGCTGCGGTCAGGGATCAGATGGACCTGGCGAAAAAGCCGGGAAGGCCATTGATAACGCCGTCGGCAGCGCCAGCGATTCGCTAAACGAGGCTGCCGAAGATACTGGCAAAATGCTGAGTGATGCAACAGAAAGTGCTGGTGACACGATGAATGAAATGGCTGAGGCAACACAAGATGCGATGAACGAAGCGGGAGAAGCTGTAAAAGAAGGTGCTGAAGAGATGGCAGAAGGTGCCGAAGAGATGGCAAATGAATCCACGGGACACTAATATAATCTATCCAAGCGACCGCGCGACAAGAAAGCTGGCGTTGCTCATCACGTCAACAACTTTCTGTTTCACCAGTGAGAACACTCTGCGTCTTCAAGTATCCAACACTTGGAATTCCCACACGACATGTTGCTGACCTCAGTGACACGTAAAAAGGGGGTCATGTTGTACGTGAACATGATCCCCTTTTCCTTCATCACTTCCGACTAACATTCTCACCCATAGTCAAATAGTCGATTTCCCAAATAGCACGTCACTCCTGAGCACGAATATCACCGTCACACTGACCGCGAGTCCCGTGATGACTTTTTATGGCGGTATTCGCTTTATGTATTTTTGACTTTTTGGACGAGAGGGACTTGAAGGAAAACTTCTTCCAACACTTCAGCCACCATCAATCCAATTTGATGAAGAGACAAGACACGATGAGATTCCGACAGCAGCTGTAACGAATATTGTTTGTTACGATCCATAAATTGGTGAGTAGAGATACTCAGATATTCAAGTAAGCCACATACCATCCATTTTGTGATAGGCACAACGCCCAATAATGCTAGCGATTCTCTACACACAAAAAATGGCACGATGTGAAACAAGAAAATCTAACGGCAGTTCAGACAACCACCATCAATGTATGATGACCAGTACTATATTTTCCCAAAAACCTCAATTCTCACATGCGCAAAAAACGACAATTAAGACTCTTGCTCAAGGAGCATTCGCATTTTCTCTAATTCTGCCTTTTCGGATTTACTGAGTTTGGGATATCGCAGACCGAGTCGTTCGAATGTCTTCAGCAAAATTTTCGCCACAGTTAACCGCATAAAAGGCTTATCATCGGCTGGGATAGCATACCAAGGTGCCCACGGGCGCGATGTGGCATTGACCGCATGTTCGTACGCCTCCATATACTCGTCCCAATGACCCCGTTCCTTGATGTCACCAGAAGAAAATTTCCAGTTTTTTTCTGGCACCTCAATGCGAGAGAGAAACCGACGTTTCTGTTCTTTTTTTGAGACATTGAGCCAAAACTTTAAAATGATTGTCCCGTTTCGAGCCAGATGCTGTTCATGTTCTCGAATAGATTCAAAGCGTTCCTTCCAGATTGTATTGGGATCATAGGGTTCTGGAAGCCTTTGAGATTGTAAATACTCGGGATGGACACGAACCACAAGAACTTCCTCGTAGTAACTTCGATTAAAAATTCCGATTCGGCCACGTTCAGGAAGACACCGAGCCGTGCGCCAGAGAAAGTCATGCTCTAGCTCACGACTAGAAGGCTGCTTGAATGAAAATACCTGACAGCCGGCTGGATTAATCCCACTTGTCACAGTTCGGATCGTCGAATCCTTCCCTGCGGCATCCATCGCCTGAAAGATGAGAAGGATCGCATGATGATCATGAGCGTACAGAGTCCGTTGATAGTCGCTCATCTTCTCAATAACCTTTGTCAGTTTTTTATGATACTGTTTTTCAGAGAGAACTTTCCCTTTGAGCTTCGTTGGAGCTTTCTTAATTGAGAAGGTTCCATCAAAGGGCACAAGAAACGAACTATCGACCACATCAAACATATTGTCTCCTCGAATAAAGAGATTGGGGGGTCAAGGCGTCACAAGAAATAGAAGGGAGAGAAACGCAAGCGAGGAGGATTCATGGTTATTCATATGCCCACGAGCCTGGCACTAACGAATACCGTGCATGTCACGAAGCGTCGCGAGAGAATTACAGAGGATAACACACCAGACTACATTCTATTAGGAAATGAGTCTGGCCTCCCAGGCATCTTACCTGAGTGACATTACTTTTCAAGTGGGACGTTAACTTTTTTCTTCACGACTTCGACTGACTGGAACGCGCGATCTTTTGTCCCAAGACTAGACTCAGCTTCAACAGCGTCAACAAACTCTTCAGGCCCATGTATGGGGGCGTAAGTCAACGTCACAATGACATCCATCGATGGCGCATTGGGCGGGGTTGGAAAGGTAAAGGACTCTACTCGTTTTTCCTCAGGCTTGAGTAACGTATCGCTCAATACCTTAACGGCTTCAAAATCTAAGACCGTTTTCTTTCCATTCTTATCCCCATATACCCGTTCATAATACCGTTGATCGTCATGAACTTTTCTTAAATTTTTTCCCAGTATGGTTAAGTCGACGACCACTCGATACCATCCTGGGTGAGGCATTGGAAGATTATGCGGAACAAGACTTTGAATCGTGACATCAACTGTTGAGGTTTCTCCCTGAACCTTGGTGGTAAAGTCTAGCTCAACAGCTTTCGCTCGAACTTTCCCAAACCTTCCAGGGAAACTATGATTTGCAATTTTCCGATTTCTTTCGCCGTTGGCTGATTCCCCGAATGCCCCTGGCATATGACATGACTGGCACGTTTTACCATCTTTTTCAGCCTTTGATTCTTTCCAGTTCCCCATCCAGTCAGGCACTGGTCCCATCTTGGCACCCTTAGGCAACGAATCATGGCAGGTGACACAGAACGCTGAACTCTTGTAGAGCTCGGAGGTCTCCGATTGATGGGCCAGATTTTCCGCTGGGTTTTTATACCCACCGAATACCGTTTTTTCTAATTGATAAGACGGAAGCGGTGGATGCGTTTCCGAATTAATGTCTTTAATAAGATGACACTGAGCACAACCGACCCCATCAATCTGAGGATCTTTTGACTGTACTTCTTCAACAAACATCTTCGATTGATGTTTGTATTCCAAAATATGCGGAGCATGACAGCGCAGGCACATTGACGGTTCTTTTTCAGGGCCGGAGGCTAAGAAACGGTCGAGTGTCACACGGAATGCCGAACTGACAATTGAACGAGACTGCGCTGAGGCTTCCCACTCTTCAAATACTCGAATGTGGCACCGCTTACACTTCTGGGAATGAGGAAAGGCTTTTTCTAATGGCTTTGAAGGCGTTTCAGGACCGGCAGCAGAAACCAGAGTAGATGACCCACCCATCCATAACACTAACACACTCAGAACACACAGAGTGAGCCTTCGCGGTATCATGTTCCTCGTCATAAGTATCCCCTGGATAAGTTTGCCGTCAGGCAAGTCATAAATGGTTATAAAGTCATCGTGCGAAATGTCAGTAATCGAGTCGAAGAATAATCAGCAATGACCTTTTCTGCAACTTCTCGCTCTTTATCATTTTCCAGCGTCCGCAAATATCGATCCTTGAGCTCAGGGGATGGTTCGGGTATCAGTGCATAATTCAAACTCGCCTCAACTAACACCGACTCCAAGCCTTCAGGTATTTGCAATTCAAAAGGCACGCGCCTCGTGATACCGCCATTGACAAATGGTTGTGGAATCGGTCCTCGAAGTAACTCTTCAAAGGTCCGTCCAAATTGCTCTTGTTTTTCTTCGAGAATGTTCCCCTGCTTATCTTTGATAGTGATTTTCACGAAAAATTGTTTAAGAACAGGGTCTCCTCCAGGAAACATATGCGGCAGGCTGCCGTTTCTCACCAATACGGTTCCATTTACTGATCCGTTCTTTTTGTTGGCTTCAATGTCCACTCGTGGAAACCACTCCGCTTGCAAATTTCGATTACTAAGCATGATGCCGGGAATGACAATGCCTTGGAACCAATGGCGCCCAATTGGTCTTGTTAACGATCCACGTTTGGAGGTTGAGCTTCCCGTAGACCGTTCCATATGACAATCCTGGCAAATCGTTCCCTTAAGAATTTCTCCTGGAAGATCGGGTCGGGTCACATCTTTCACCTTACTAAAATGACAGGCTGTACAATATTTCACTTCCCTATAAATGTCCGCTTGCTGTGAGGAGTGAACAAGATTTTCTTCAGGTTCTGCGTAGGGGCCATAAAATTGTTGATCGGCATTGATTTTAAACGTCGGATATGCTTTGGCATTTTCTTGAATATCGTTAATCAAATGACAGGAGGAACAG
>BQIX01000141.1 GCA_021604145.1 Nitrospirales bacterium | reverse complement strand
CGTCAACTGACCAGTATCCAAACCGCCCGCACTTCCGTACTTCCCTCGAGGCCAAGGATTCCCCGTTAATTCCAAATACCAGCGTTGGACTTCCTGTTCAGCCCGTGCGAGGACATTATCAATATCGACCGCAAAGCAGGGTCGTGTCTGCTGTTGTCTATTCTCCATACCGATACGGTTTGTTGACGTCAAAAGGAAGAACAAGCCCGATTGCGGAAGAATCGTTGAGCACCTTCCTCAATCATACCAGAATTTCTGTCGAAGATCAGAAGATTACAAGAAAACGTAAAACTTAACATTGAAGACTGAATCATCACGATAAATCGGCTACACAAGCAATGACGAGACACGTCGGAGGTCTCACATCCGAGAATAATGAGGTATGGATTGAATCGAGATGTTCATCATTAACGAGCTAAACTCACCTCAAACTGCTGATCAGCACCAGAAGCCTTAAGGTGATGATCGGTCAAAGCAAAGTAAGCCACATCAACTGATTTCACAGGAGATACATGCATAAGAAATGGCGTTTCCCAATCACCATCAGCAACATCTGGTTCTTCTGGGATCAAGACTCGACGAAAATGCTCGTGATGTGCTGCAACAATTTTTAAAGGAATGCCCCCGACCGTGCCAATCGAGCCTTCAGGGGTCACCGTTCCTGTCATGACAATATCTGAATGCACCACTTCCCCTTTTGCTAACGCCACAACACTCATGGCCGCCATGGCGGATAAGCTCTCCCCATACAAGGTAACCCCGGCATACGGTAATCGAAAACGTACCGTCCAAGAATCGGGATTCAACCCTGCAGCTTCAGTCACCAGTGCAAGGGCTTCTTGGACCGAACGTTTGGCCAAAGATGAAAATCGGCCAGGCTTAGTGAGAAATTCTAATTGCAACCCCTCATGATCATTCCGACGCTCAAATTCCACTTCAACATCGGCCACAATACCCACTTGTTCCCATTGTTCATTGTATGTCGTACCCAAAATGGGAATGACAGATCGTTTGGCCAACATTGTCGGGGCTGTTTCTTGGGCACTCAGCATTCCAGAATATGAACCAACAAGAAGAACCACCAAAACAGCACTGATAAAATATCGACTGACACGCGTAGACTTCTTTATCTTTCGAGAATTCAGGTCAAGGTCAGAATAAATGTGAGTGGAGGATATTTTTGGGTTCGTCATGTTCTCGCTCCTTTTGCTGGCTTGTCTTTTACTGCTGTACTGCGCTCATCGGTAACCAGACAATCAAACTTGAGCAAAGAAAATGCCACATTCGCCAATGCAGGGATTGGGAACAGCTGGACAAAGGGTTTCCCATTCAATCGACCACAGTCCTAATATTCATGCATGGTCGGCAGGCTTCCCGTTCAATGACGGAATGTTGCATGTCTGGAACAGATGAAGCTACTTGTCAGAATTTTGGCAGAGGAAGGTGTCTTATCGTTGACGGGAAGGGTTCAAGAAACATGCGGCGCCAGGGAATGAACAGACCCAAAAGGTACACTTCGACAAGGACTAGTCAGAAATGTAAGAACAATGAGAGAAAAGAACTCCAGCTATTCGTAAAGAATGAACTCATTTTGACCGAAATATCCTATTACAATATGAGGCAAAGATTAGCGTCTTTCCCATTATCGCCATGGCACAAAAAACCATCACTATCAACGCACTGATGATCGGCATGTACGTGTGTGGGATTGATCGTCCCTGGATGGAAACACCCTTTCTTCGTCATCGGTTTTCAATAACAACGCAGACTCAAATTGAGAAACTAAAGCAGTGTGGAGTCAAACAGCTCACCATTGACCTGAGTCGTGGAATTGATGCGGTCCTAGCCCCTGAACTTAAAGAGGGGACGGATAACGTTGAACAAGAACACCCGACAGAAGATGTCCCAAACTCCCCTCATACTGACGATCACCAAGCCCAAGAACGTATCGCGAATCTCCCCACAAGACTCCAGGGGAAATCACTGTCGAACGAACTCTCCTCGACGAGAGACATTCGATCTCAAATACTTGAATCAGTCCGCGACCTCCTCACGAGCATTGCAACATCGGGGACTATTCACGCTCATCAAATCAAAGACGTGACTCATAGTATTATTTCTCAAACGCTTGAGCACGAAGAAGCCTGCGTGGCCTTAATTCGTACACGTGAATTTTCAGCTGATTTACATGAGCATTCTTTGTCTGTGGGGACCCTTGCCGTTCTCCTGGGACGTTTGATTGGCTATGATGACGCTCAACTTCTGACCTTAGGAACAGCAGCACTGTTGCACGATATCGGATTACTTCGGATACCATCCTCCCTGTTAGTCGCCAGCAACCGGCAGTCGAAAGAAGAACAAGATCTTTATAATTCCCACCCTCAGTTGGGTGTGGAAATGGTACAAGAAAGTTCAGGAATTTCTGATCAGGTTCGACACATTATCGAGACCCATCATCTACGTCTCGATGGAACGGGGTATCCAACACATATCGCACCGGAGAGTATGCCCACGTCCAGCCGACTACTTCGAGTCGTTGACGAATATGATGAATTACTGACCGGTCAACTCGGACGACCACCGATGACTGGAAAACACGCACTACGAGAGTTGTATCAACGTGGGCAACAGAACCAACTCGACCAACAATTAGTCTCTCAATTTATTTCGCAAGTCGGAATCTACCCCATCTATAGCCTAGTCGAACTCAATACAGGTGAACGAGGTATCGTCACGGGTCATTCAAAAGAAAATCTCTTACACCCCACGATCCTTCTCATTCAAGATCCGAGCCACCATCCTTACTCGGAACCCGTTCCGATAAATTTTGCTACGATGCACGATAGCCAGTCCATACCCAATATTGTCAAAGTGCTAGACCCTGAACACGAAGGGGTTCGAGTTGAAAAAGTTCTGGCCGATTGGGTAACCATGTAATCTCTTATTTCCTGTATTCTCAATATCCTATCGAAGTCGTACCAGTCATCACATATTCGACATCCTTGAGTTCTTATAGCTCGTGCATCCAAAAAATTTAAAGCCATAAGAAACTGACGCATGACACCATTCGTCACATGACGGTCTCCAGACACGTATTCAGACTTTCAACGAGAACCCCTATGAGGCATTCCCGTAATTTCAGTGAAACGCCGAGGAGAAAACTATCTGACTTGGTAGAAACGCGTGGTTCGTAAGCGATTGAGTGCAGCGGCGATCTCTTGCACTCGGGGGCGGGCAAAGTTACCTGGATAAATTCCTGACTGAAAAAATGGACTCAAAACATCGATACCTTCCTGATCAAATACTGACTCCAGAGCTGAGACGATTTCACGAAGCGATGTTTGAATATTCATGAATCTCTGTTTCATCAAATACAACGCATATCCCACTGCACGAGTTTGGCTCACGTCAATCAGTTGCTCCACGGCTTCTAAATTGATGACTTCCCCGCCATAGATGATTTCATCTACTGCGCGCACGGTGATCTTGAGAGCTTTTCGTCCATAGGAAGCTTCAAGACTCTCTGCATGAGGAATTCGTGCACACAACGTGGGAAAAGCGGTTGAGGTTTCCCTTTGACGCAAAGATGGGTGGGTACGGGCAATTTCCTTGGCTTCGTGAGTGACGTCCACAGGATGAAATTCCCTCATACTAATCACGAAATCTGCCACATCAAAATAGTCGCCACAGCCACCCAATACCAGAACGGTAGACATGCCGAAATCTTGGAACAGTTCCTGGACTCGATCCAAGAATGGCGTAATCGGTTCATCGCGCTTCTTCACAAGAGCCTGCATGCGAGCATCTCGAACAAGGAAATTTGTCGCGCTCGTATCTTCATCGAGCAACATGACACGACTTCCAATTTCCAACGCTTCGACAATGCTGGCAGCCTGACTCGTACTCCCGCTCGCATTATCCGTCAAAAAACAAGAGGTTTCTAAACGTTGCGGAAGATGACGAATAAACCCGCTAATATCGACATGCCCGACTCGCCGTCCATCTTCAGCTCGAATCTTTACCGCATCAGAAGAGGTCACAACATATTCTCTTCCATCTCCAGGAACGTGTGGATAGACACCATGTTGAATAGCCTGAAGCAATGTCGATTTACCATGATAGCCTCCCCCGACAATCAGTGTAATACCGCAAGGAATGCCCAAGCCTCTCATTGAGCGAGTCATATCACCAGATTGAGTCTTTACCGGATTAGGCAGTTCAAATGTCACGTGCAAGGAGTCTGGGCTTTGCCACGGCGTGGCGTGCTCGAGGGATAAAGGTTGCGCAGAATTTCCGCTTTTTCGAGGCAAGATCGATCCATCCGCCACAAATGCCACTAACCCATGTGCGGCTAATGACTCTTGGATCGAATAATAATTTTCTGCATAGTCCACATGTTCTCGACACATCGTTTGAGGCAATTGGGACCAGAGCAAACTCATCTGAATGATGCGCGGAATCTCTTGGCACAACATCGCTTCTGCATGCTTTCCAAGAATGGTTCGCCCCGATGCCGGCAACCCAACCTCCATGCGCGCCTCAACCCACGACTCGGTTATGACAACGGCCGACCTCTCAAGAATCTCTTGCCCACCAACGTCGATAGAAATGAGCCCGCTTTTACCGATCCCTCGAGGTCTCTGAGGTAAAGCTTGAATCGCGCCATGCACAGTACGTGCAAGAAAATCTCGAAGTGCGACACAACGAACACGCGTTGTCCACAATTCGGCAGGAAGACGAGAGATGCTATGATTGACGCGCACACGAATTTTTGTGGGTGCAGCAAATGGATCACCTTGCACATGATCGACACATAACGTCAACCATTCACAATCATAGACTCCAACAATCTCTTTATAAGCCTTATATCCACGCCCATCTATGCGCTTGAGTGCATGTTGTAGATCACCAAGAGTTTTCATTGGTTGTTCCGTCGCATATCAATCGTATCTCATAAAAACAATAAAAATTCCTCTAACGAGATACGAACGACGAGATACGTTTTTTCTTTCACGAGCGACGCTTTACGTCTTGACTTGTACGTCTGATAGATGCTCGAGGCCAAGGAGGAGAGCATGTGTTCCCAACTGTCCAAACCCATGGGCTTGGACAGCCCGATAGAGTTGATGAACCAGAGAGAGTCCTGGCAACTGAATACCCATACGCTTAGACTCTTCCAGAGTTATTTCCATATCCTTAATGAAATGATCGACATAAAACCCAGGATCAAAATTTCGATTAAGCATACGAGGCGCTAAGTTATCCAAAGTCCAGCAGGCAGCAGCCCCTCCTTGAATTGAACTCAGCATCGTGTTCAAATCGAGTCCGGCCTGGTATCCATAGAGTAGCGATTCACACACACCGATCATAGTTCCGGCAATCGTGATTTGATTACATAACTTCGTGTGTTGCCCGTTACCCGGTCCGCCTTGATGGACAATTGAGGTTCCCAATGCACTCAATAGCGGTCGAAGCGCATCGACAGTAGAACCATTACCTCCAACCATAATGGATAAGGTCGCGTTCTTCGCACCGATGTCCCCTCCCGAAACTGGCGCATCGATCCCATACGCACCCTTGGTCTCCGCATAGGCAGCTATCTCTCTAGCTAAAGTCGGTCTCGATGTCGTCATATCGATAAACACATGCTTATCTCTCGCCTGCGCTAAGAGACCGTCTTTGCCGAAATACACTTCCTGGACATCATTCGGAAATCCAACAATCGTAAACACGACATCACAATGAGATGCCACTTCACCTGGGTAATCAGCCCAATGCGCGCCTTGATCCAGCAAGCTCTTAGCTTTTTCACGCGACCGCGTAAAGACCGTGAGATCATAACCATGGCGCAAGATATGTTCACACATGGGGGCACCCATCACCCCCGTCCCTATCCATCCAATACGCAAAGGCGAGGGGAGTTCAAATGATCCTGAAATTTCGGTGTTCATATTTTATCAAACGTTGCTCGTTGCTCGTTGCTCGTTGCTCGTTGCTCGTAAAACAGATTCTACGAATTTCCAGGCGAGATACGAGTGACAATTCATGAGTGACGAGTTAAGGCTGACTGTTGTTGAGTCAAACAATGAATCGTTCCAAACCCCCACACAAGATCGACCGCGTGGATACCGACCACAGGACGATCAGGAAACAGTTCTCCCAAAATACCCAAAGCAACACGGTCTTGGGGATCATTAAACGTCGGAACGAGCACAGCCGCATTTGCGATATAAAAATTCGCATAACTAGCAGGAAGTCGGCGACCTTCGAAAAATAATGGCGCGGGCATCGGCAAACGAACGACATGAATCGAAGAACCATCTTCGAGTTTCATGCCAGTCAGTCTTTCTCGATTTTCCTCTAATGGATCATAGTTATCATCCTTCGAATTCGATTCGTGACATACTACGACGGTATTTCGATTTACAAATCGACAGAGGTCATCTACGTGTCCATGGGTATCGTCACCGGCAATGCCTTTCCCAAGCCACAACACATTCGAGACTCCCAAGACATTACGAAACACCTGTTCATAGTCATCCTTCCGAAATCCTGGGTTTCGCACCTGCACCTGTTCGTCCAGGAGACATTCCTCAGTCGTCAGCAATGTTCCACGACCGTTCACATCAATACTTCCCCCCTCGAGAACCACACATCGCCCAGCATGTTTAACCATTGACAATGGCATCTTCAGCTTAGACGCAAGACGTTCAGGTACACGATTGTCCCTTTGCCAATCCGGATAATTTGCCCACGCGTTGAATTGAAATCGCGCAATACGCAGCTCAGGCTGTGGGGTAGAATCTTTTACGAAAATTGGCCCAAAGTCCCGGGTCCATCCACGATTGGTAGGAATACGAAAAAACTCCACATGTGAGCGATCAACACAAACTCGGTCTAACATTCGCATGGCTCGCTCTTCATGTTTCTTATCATTCACCAAAATTCGAACAATCTCGCCAACACTCAGCTTCCGAACAATCTCGCCATAGACCAAATGAATAGCCGACATTTTCCCAGGCCAATCGGTGGTGTTGTGCGGCCATCCAACCCATGTGGCCTCATGCGGCTCCCACTCCGCCGGCATGCGAAAATGTGGTAATGAGGGAGAATTCATATTGGAGAGAAAATTAGGTAAGAAAAAAAATAGAAACAATCATGTGGCGAAGTGGATCATGTCGCGTCATCTATGTACCTTTGGGTTATTCCCCCATATGCATCTATGCGGCGGTCACGGAGGAATGGCCAATTTCTGCGGGTTTCTTCAATTCGCTTTAAGTCGATATCGACAAACAACACTTCCTCTTTTTCGACAGAGGCTTGAGCTAGAATCACTCCAAACGGGTCACAGACAAAGGAACTGCCCCAAAACTCGATACCATCCCCACCTTCCGATTGAATCTCATGCCCGACTCGATTCACTGCGACGACAAATACTCCGTTGGCAATCGCATGACTTCGCTGAATGGTGACCCATGCATCCCGTTGCGCGGCGCCATCTTGCGCCTTCTCTGGAGGATACCATCCGATCGCGGTGGGATAGACTAGAACTTCAGCACCATGCAAAGCCGTCAGCCGCGCGGCCTCAGGATACCATTGATCCCAACAGATCAACGGGCCGATAGTGGCATGTGACGTATTAATCGCTTGAAAGCCTTTATCCCCCGGCGTGAAGTAAAACTTTTCATAATAGGCTGGGTCGTCGGGGATATGCATCTTGCGGTACAGACTGGCAATCTCACCTCTTTCATTCATCACAACTAGCGAATTATGATACACTCCCGCTGCTCGCCGTTCGAACAATGAGGCCAGAATCGTCACGTTTTTTTCTTTGGCAATTTTACCCAATACCTCTGTCGTCGGCCCAGGGATCGATTCGGCTAAATCAAAGAGAGCCGCGTCTTCGCGCTGACAGAAATACTGCGAGCGGAACAGCTCGGGCAAACAAAGAAGCTGCGCCTCGCCCCGAGCGGCTTTTTCGATATGAGAAACAGCTTGATCCACATTCTCCGATGGATTCGGAGAGCAGGCCATTTGAATGAGTGCAATTTTCATCACTACTCCGGCACATCCTTTCTCAACTTTTTCTCAACAAATATTTTCACAATAAGGGGAAACACCGAAAAGAGAAAGAGGCAGTCATCGAGGCCTATGAGTCATGTACGGCTGGAGATGTAACAGTCTCGGCTTCTTCAGCATGTATCAACCGAGGGGTTGCCAAATCTTGCGAGTAATGGCCATTGAGCGCTAGGGATCTCAGCGTGACATCTTCGAGAGCTTCTTCGACGGCATCATCTCTCCGTCTCAACACTTCTCCGACTTCCTTCATATCATCATTGGAAAAGAGAGCACAGGCTTGATCTTGAGCACGGACCAAATCCAGAATTTCGACAACCGTCACTTGCTCTGGAGGCCGCCCGAGTGTGACGCCGACCGGCTCTGCTGTCCTCACAAT
>BQIX01000140.1 GCA_021604145.1 Nitrospirales bacterium | reverse complement strand
GATTAGTAATGCGCTTCGGCAACATCCGGTGTTCCCGCCCATTCTCATTCAAATGGTCTCTGTCGGAGAAGCGGCTGGCCGACTCGATCAAACCCTCATGCATGTGGCGCATTATTACAACGAAGAAATTCCCAGGCGCGTGAAAAAAATCTTTGGCATTATGGAGCCCATGATTACCGTCGGACTCATTGGAACGGTCGGCTTGGTTGCGGTCTCTATCTTCCTCCCGATGATGAGCCTGATGGGAGGCATGCGTTAAGAAATAAACGTCTCTCGGCGCTCGTTGCTCGAATCTCGTGTAAGAAAAGAGTTCCGTTCTTTCTTTTATGAGCGACGTTCCACGAGCAACGAGCAACGTTCACTACCCCTTGGCTGCACAAATACGCCGTGCTGCTGTATCGATTACGTCGAATGTAGCTAAAGATTTTAATCGAAAGCATGACAAAGAGTACCGACAATTTCTTTATGTTTTTCTTGGATCTTGTGCCGAATTAGAAACGCAATTTGAAGTGAGCAGTGAATTAACGTATCTCTTACGCGAAAAGGTTCACATCTTTTTAGAAAAGTTTGACATGAATCACGAATGCTCGAAAACCTCATCAAAAAACTCTGATCCGTTGCTCGTATCTCGTATCTCGTATCTCGTTAGAAGATTTTTTCAGTTTTCTTCACGAGCGACGAACTGTGGTTTTACTTTGATTGAAATGCTAGGAGTACTAGCTATCCTGGCGATTCTAGGCGGCCTCCTGGCCCCTAAATTTATTCAAGGGTTCAATAGGGATATGAGAGAAGCCGAAATGCGCCATCTGCAAGCCATTGCCCAAGGGGTTGAAGTCTCTCTAAGGAAAAACCGGTCATGGCCGGCTAATCTTGCTGCGCTGACCCCAGCTTACGTTCCCTTTAGCTCAGCTCAGATTTCCCGAAATGAACGAGGGTTCCCGCGGTATTACGCAATCCATCCCAATACCAGTGGATTCACGAATAGCGCCGGTTTGGCCGCCAGCAACTTGGATGACGTGCGATTTCTCCTGATCTCCAACCTGACGGCGGATGCGAGTCCGACCATCAATACCGTAGCGCAGTTTGATGCTTGGTGGAATACCGACGAGACCAGCACCCCAGACCTTAAAATCTATAGGGGTAATCTGGGACACCACTTTCGCTTAGTTGCTATGAGCGCGGTGGGAACGGGTGGCAGCTACCAGATCGATGGGAACTCGACCAATTCTAATGGTGGAACTCTGGCAATGTACAACCGGTATCATCTTGTGGGTACCCCTGCGGGGCTGGACGAGGCCAATAATTATAATACGCCCGAGGTCCAGTGGATCTTGACCTCGGATGCAGGCTACCTTTTTGATCCCAATTGTACCGGCGGTAAACAGTGGCAGGTCATTGGCACCGCATGCACGATGTAAAGAAACAAACGTATCTCGTCGCTCGTATTTCGTATCTCGTGGAGGAAAAAGACGTTGCTCGCATCTCGTTTAGGAAAAGAGTTCCGTCCTTTCTTTTACGAGCAACGAGCGACGGTCTACCTAATGATGCAGATGAAAATCCATAAGACAAGCAATGTGTCAGATGAAGCCGGATTTGCCATTCTGGCCGTCATGGGTTTGCTGGTAGCGCTCACCGTTGCCGTCACGATTCTCCTGCCAAACGGCATCACCTCTCACAATGTTCAGGATACTGAGACGGAGCGGAAACACCTCCAGGCCATAGGACAAGGCTCCGAAATCTATCTGCGAGAAAATCGGACGTGGCCTCCCACCTTGGCGGCCCACAATCCTGGGTATGCGCCCTTTGCTTCAACACAGTTGACTCAAAATAATCATCTCTTCCCTCGTTATTATTTTGTGCATCCCAATACAAGTACATTCGCTAACGGCACCGGCTTGGCCGAGAGTGATCTCACCGATGTTCGTTTTCTGTTGGTTTCAAACCTTGATGCAGATGCCACACCGACCATCACCAATGCGGCAGTGTTTGAAACCTGGTGGGCGACGGACGAAAGCGCGATGCCTGGTTTGCATATCTACCGCGGCAACCTCGCCAGTCAATTTCATCACGTGACGCTGAAGGCCCTGGATGACGGAGGCAGTTACCAAATCGATGGAACGACGACGAATTCCAGCGGAGGATTACTGGCGGATTACAGCCGGTATCATGTGGCAGGTACGGTCATCAGTTTGGACGAGGAGGATACCTATGCTACTCCGGAAGTGCAGTTTGCGCTCACGGGCAATGTGGCTTATCAGTTTGATCCGCTTTGTGAGGCTGGTTCCCAATGGCGCGTGGTACCCGCTTCCCCCTGCTTCTCCCCCATCGTGCTCTGGCTTTCAACCCAGGGGTCAACGAGCGGTGCACCCGGCTTAGATTCATGGACAGATTCACAAATCGTCTATTTTGATAATCCCAATTTAACCTATGAAACGGGCTCAACTGGGCAAACGTCTGGGACATTTGCATCGATCACCGAGATGAGCGCTTTTGGTCTTGCCGATATCGATGCCGGACATTATGTCAATGCTTCCATGACGGTGGGTGGAGTGACATTGAATGAAGGAGATCTCCTGCTGTCCACCGATGTTAATGAGACGTTGACTAGTATTAACTCATTATCTGTCAATGACGAGGATGTGTTTATCTTTCGGCCTGTTTCTCCGGATGATTATTCTTCCGGCACATTTTTCATGTTTATCGATGCCTCAGATATTGGTATTACGGGCGATATCGAGGCGTTGACGTTCGTGGAAATGAATACTTCTGTTGCAGGACAAGTGCTCCTTCAAGGTGATGTCCTCTTCTTCTATGATGGCCGCGACATATATCATTTCAGTCCTACATCTTTGGGGTCCACGACGTCTGGTGCAGTCAGTCTGTTTATCGACGGAAGCGATATTGGAATTAGTGAACAGTTTGAAGGACTCGAACTCATCGAAGAGCAAACAGACCTTGGGGACATCACCTTGCAAGCTGGTCAATTGCTGGCTTCCTTTGAGGCTGGAGATAGTGATTTAGGGGATAACCGAATCAACGTGGATGTGACCGATATTGTCATTTTCGACTTAACCAGTGTCGGCAATGATACCGAGGGGACGGCCTCCATTGTCTTCGACGGCGCTGATGTAGGGTTAACGACGGTAAGTGAAGGCTCCGATGCTGTCATGATCAAGGGAAGTACTTCCACTATCGTAGCCTTGTCGATTACCAATCCTGGGTTTGAAACGGGCGACCTGACAGGCTGGACGAAGACAGGCGATTTGACCGGAAATGGCGGCCACAACGGATGGGGCGCCAGAACCTCAACCGGCGCGATGTCGTACCCGCATGGTGGAACCTATTTTGGTGATGCCAGAGCCGACGATGCCGTAACAGGAAGCAACGAACATGAAATTGGTGTGTACCAGCGATTGGACGTGTCCGCCTATGCCACAGACATCGACGGAGGCAAGGCCAGGACAAGTTTTTCAGGATTTGGCCATGGTGAGACGCCAGGGGGCTGTTGCGATGACAAAGCCAAACTGCGCATCACGTTCTATAACGCGGTGTCAGGCGGATCGCCAATAGGCGTGTCCAATGACAGTGTGTGGGCAAACACCACCGAAACGTGGGATCAACTTTCCATTAACGATGCCTCTGTTCCGGCTGGGACTCGAAGCATTGAACTGCTTTTGCTTGGCAGAAAAGAAGTTGGCGGCTCCAAGCTGGACGGTGGCATTGATGACGTTCGAGGCAGCCTGATGATTGCTCCGTAGGAGCAATCGTCAGGCGTCGCTCGTGAATCGTCGTTCGTATCTCGTAGAGGAACCCGAGGTTGCTCGTGAGGCGTGCAAGAAAAAACGTGAAGCGTCGCTCGTCAGACAAAGAACGAAACGACGAGCAACGAGATATGTCTGTTTCCTCCTTCCCCCGTGTACCCAATCTCATCAAGAACTCCCCTTAAAATACCGAAAATAACAACAGAACTCTGTTGAACCGTCGCTCGTTGCTCGTGAATTGCCGCTTGTAAGGGAAACAAACGTTGCTGGTCGCTCGTGAAACAAAGAACAAAACGCTTTTCCTAGACGAGATACGAGCAACAAGCGAGGAGGTACCCATCGTCCAATGGGTTTTGCATTTCAGGAACCTCATTACATGATAGGGGCCATAACAACAGTCAATAACAAAAGCGGCTTCTCTCTTCTGGAAGTCATTGGCGTCATGGCGGTTATCGTGATTTTGTCCTCATTGTTATTGCCTACTGTGATCCACCGGCTTGATGCGGGAGCGCAAAATGCAGAAGTGGAAAACCTGGCCTCTATCGCTCAGGCCATTGAATTATCGCTTCGTGAAAATCGAGCATGGCCGGCAGACTTGGCCTCGTTAAGTCCGAATTATCTGGCGATGAATACAAATCAGATTATCCAAAACAAAGCAGGATTTCCTCGGTACTATGTCATTCACCCCAACACGAGTGGGTTCACGAATGCCGCTGGGCTCGCCCCGACCGATCTTGACGACGCCCGTTTTCTGCTCATCTCACATCTCAAGACCGATGCCGCACCCACCATTACGAATGCCGCGGAGTTCGATGCCTGGTGGAATACAGATGAGACCACTACGCCTAATCTTAAAATTCACCGAGGAAGCGTTGCGAATTGGTTTCGTCTGCTCGACTTGAGCGCGGATGTGGCCGGGGGAAGCTACCGAATCGATGGGGTCGCCACCAATCCCGGTTGTGGGAATCTTACGACACATTCCCGCTATCACCTTCCCGGCACGATGGTGGGCCTCGACGAAGCCGGAACCTATAGCGTGTCAGAAGTGCAGTTTTCGCAAGGGAGCGACATCGGCTATCGGTTCAATTGCGGGCTTCCGACGGGGTCTCGGTGGAGAAAAGATCCGTCCCAAGGCCCTTCGTGTTGGTCGTTGTGGTTCTCCTCGACCAGCAATGTGGGTGCAAGCGGCGCGTCGTGCTTGAATTCGTGGAGTAATGCAGGAATCGTTCAACTTAAACAGCCCAATTTGGCTTTTGAGCCAGGCACTACGAGTGGAACCTTTTCGTCTATCACCGATCTCAATAATTTTTCGTTCTCCACGGATATTGCCGCAATGCATTATGTGAGCCGAAACATGACTGTTGGGGGTGCGACATCTCCCAGTATTGATCTCTTGGTGGGCGACATATTGCTCACAGTCGCATATTTCACCGTGTTGACAAGCACAAACACTATAACTGTGGTAGAAGATGATGTGTTTGTGTTTCGACCTGATACTCCTGGAAATTATACCTCTGGGACGTTCACCTACCTCCTAGACAATCCAGCAGGTGCGTTTGTTGCCATCACAGGTATTTCGCTCGTCGAACAAGATACCATCGTTGGAGGCCAGACCTTGCAGGCCGGGACGTTCCTGTATAGCCGATCATGGAGCGCCAATAAAAACAAGATCTATCATTATACGGCTGATGATGTGGGCGTATTCAGTACTGCTGGGACCACCACGACTCTGATCGACGGGAGTAACATCAGCATGGGGGGGACGACCGGTGGATCGGCAGGGGTTGCAGGGATAGATCTCGTGGAAAGCAATCGGACCATTGGGGGAACGACCTTGCAATCTGGACAAATCCTCGTCACGTTGGACAAGGACGATAGTGCTGTGGGGAACGGGACGCCTATTGCCACTAAGGAGAATGACATTTTTATTTTAGACGTGACGACAACAGGAAGCGGGACCACTGATGCCACGGCCATCCTATTCCTTGAAGGCGGGGACGCGAATCTGGACTCCTCTTCAGAAAATATTGATGGGCTCACGCTGGCGCCCACCTTGTAGCAAAACGTGTAGCGTCGTTCGTGAAGCATGAAGCGTATTTCGTGGGAAAAGACGGTTTGCTTTTTCTTTTCCGAGATATGAGATACGAACGACGAGATCCGCCTTACCACGCACGCAATTGAGTCTAAAGAACACCATGGCAAGAGGTAAAAAAATCAGCTCAAACGGATTTACGTTGATCGAAATGGTCGGGGTCCTAGCGGTGATTGCCATTTTGGTGGCACTGTTGCTACCGAAAGTCTTTGACGTGATGGCGGAGTCGAGGGTCCGAGCTCTTGTGGCAGCAGTCAAAACGTATCAAGCGGCCATTGTGGATTATTATGCTGACATTGGTTCAATTCTTCCGCTGGATACTAATGGTGTGCCTGCTATTGAGGTCAGTGGCGAGAGTGTAAACGTCGAGTCTCTAGGGGCCAGATTAACGCTGGATAAGGGTGATCCCCTTAACACTGGAAGCAACAGTTGGATGAAATTCAAGGGTCCCTATTTAAGGGAGTTTTCGTCTGATAACCCTCCGGGCTTCGGGTCCCGTGTGTTCATGCTGGTACGTGACGGTCCAGCCTACGGCGCGCCGCCGACTGCGATAAATCGAGGCTTTGACTTCAATGGTGATGGGAGCAGTGATATCCCGACCAACGCGCATGTGGCCTTCTTACGTATTAGAAGCGTGAGCCTAGAAGACTTCGAACGAGTCGATAGCGTACTTGACGTAGGCATTGGGGAGACTGCCGTAGAGCGCCAACTTCGTGGGCTTGCGAAATATGACGTGGCCACAAACCGGATGAGAATTTACCTCATGCACAAGTGATAGGAAAACGGACGTAACTCGTTTCGCTACGCATCTCCTGGTCATCTCTTCAGACCTCCATCTGTCCACTTCAATGCTCATCGTAAGATTCTTGCCAAGAGATGGCAAGAATGATATCCCCAGGAATGCCAAGATTCTATCCTGCGATATATCGATATTGAGAACAGGAATTTTGAGAAGGTTGATGCGATCCTTGACTTAGGTCTTGAGATGACGACTGTCGAACGACACGTTCGTAGGATGGTCAAATACGTTTCTGCCGATAAATGGATGAATATCTATGTGATTCATCGGTGAATGGTCAAGGCCGTATCTTGTAAAAATGCTAAAAGGCTCTTCACGGAGATACGAACGACGAGCCACGATATAGGTTCTTTGTCGTCCCCCCCATTTTTATCCCCAAAACAAATTTCCTCCTACCATCAAGAATCATTCATAAAACGCCGAAATCCTCCATAAGTCTCTATGTCTGATTCTGTGCAATCGTTCAGGAAATGACAGGTTACGTGTCTATGCATAAATTTATTGTACAAATGCGAAACTTGATAAAACCGCTGAAGAAAACGATTTTGGGCATTAGTTTGATCCATGGTCGTTTACGGGCGCTGTCTGTCATCAAAGACCAGGTAGTGGCGAATTGGGAATCATCGGATCTCATCGAGACGCCAGATCAGCTACATGCCGCGTTGCAGGAGGCTGTCAAAGAAACACAGTATCAAGGCCAGAAGGTCAGTTTTCTGATTGAAGATGAACGGTTTGTTCATCAATATCTCCAGGTTCCTGCCATGAAGCCGGCGGATCTTCGTTTGTACCTGAAAGGGGTCGTAGAAGAATTAAAGCCTTGGAAAGGAGAGACGTCCTGGCGGTATCGGACCACGCAAGAAGCTCGAGGAAAGCTCGGGGTGTTAGTCGATATTTGGCCAAAAGAATTTGTTGACGAGGTCATAGCCGTTTGCCGAACCTTGGATTTGTCTCCCATGCAACTGACTCCGCTCTCTTCGATATTTGTTGAGCAGGTTCGTTCGTTACCTCTTGAAAATAGTGATGTTGTGCTGCTCGTCACGCTGATGTCGGACAAGATTGTGTTGCTGGTCGCCAAGGGCGATGGGACTCCCTTGTTTGAGCGATTTTTAAGCCCGACACGTGACGGGGTGGATCCTTCAGAACGCATCGGACGTGAGATCACCCGATCCATCCTGTTTTGTGCACAGCAATTCGGGATCAACGTCTCTCAAGTGTGGATGGTCGGTATGGCATCGAATGTGTCAGCTTCGAGCGTGCAGCCGTTTACCGGCACGACCATTCTGCAAAGCCCCATGAACCCGGATCCATCGTATTGGATTTGGGTCAGCCTGTCGCTCCCAGTTCAAAGTTTGAGTAATTTTACCTCCTATGAGATGCGTCTTGCTCCCCTGCGGCAGATGTGTATGAAAGTGACGGCTGCCGCTGTCTTAGGGTTTTTGCTGTTGGGTGTCGGCCTGACGAGCTTTTTTCAGGGACGATTAGTCAGAGAACAGGAGCAGGCGGTCGCGCTGGCGTCAGAGTCCATCGATTTGCTCAAGGAAAAAGAAATCTGGAGCCAGCGTGTCCAGGAACTCACGGCTCAAGAGACCAAGGCGCAACGCATTATCGGAGATCGACCGCACCCCCTTCCTGGTTGGATGCTGGGATATTTGGGAAATGTGCTTCCGTCTGATCTGACGTTGAGGGAGGCAAAAATTACTCGAAAAGCCAATGAATGGAAGCTCGAATTGACGGGAATGGCTCCAGGCGATTTGGTCAGTGGGTCCCAAACATTAACCACACTTGAAGAACGGTTGAAAGACGGACCCTACCATGTTGAATTTCTCGAAGATTGGCGGAGTGCGTGGATTCAGGAAGTGTCTGGATTGGCGCAGCAAGAATTTAGTGCTTGGCCGCGTAAGTTTTCGATGCT
>BQIX01000139.1 GCA_021604145.1 Nitrospirales bacterium | reverse complement strand
TGCCATGTAGGCATGCTGTTTATACTGAAGATAGCTGGAAATTTCCGTTGAACGAAGCTTATTAAGCTCAGTGATCATACGTTTAGGATCCGCTTTATACTCTTTCGTGATCGCTCCAGATTTTATCGCTTTTCGTATTTCTTCTTCTGACTTTCGTTTTCCCATGTATAGTCTCCCTCATTAAAAAATGACGATCCTTCTTGATTAATGTGTTTGGCCTTGCTTCAAACTTATACTGTGAGTACCTCTATGGAAGAGTCTACCGAAGGTGTTTTGGGACGTTTCAGCAAAAGATATGAACTACTAGGAATCATACAGACCGCTTCCCATCCTTGTTCGCCAAGCAGCAAATGCGCAGCTTCCATGTGACTTGCTTCACCGGACATCAGTTCCTGACAGCCATATTCCCAATTAACCCTTCACCGATCTCCTTAAAACTTCATTTCATCTTACAATGGCCGATCAGGTAGGACGTCAAATCCTAAGTATTTTCGTATGGTAAGCAGGCTTTCAATGCGCCTCGCCCCACCTTCACGGGCATTCTCTAAGGCCGTTTCATATTCAAAATAATTCTCTACGGTTCCGGAAAGCGTTGCCACACCCCCTTCAACCTTCACCGAAATATCGTCATGATCCACAAAGGGGCTCCACCATAATTCACTTTCTATGTCGCGTTGAATAACCGAATCTGGCTTCCAAATCCAGGTTTCTTCGACCACTAACTTGTTCTTGACAGCAATCACACCTTTTACCCCAGCGACAGTATCCTGAGCGTGTTTTTTTTGAAAATGAGATTCGACAGAACCTCGTAATACAACAACCCCGTCACGGACAGAAATGGTCAAAAGCAATTGATTAATGAAAGCATCCTCATGTAACGCCATTTCAACTTTGCGCTTGAGTGCGTCGTCTTCAATTGGGTTTTTGGGCCGAACTTTCAAGAAATTCTTTACCCAGAGAACCCCCCGAGTGTATTTAGCCACATCCTCTGCAGCTTGCTTTGCTTTGAGGTTATCAACCACTCCGGTCAACGTGACTATCCCATGACGAACATCAATAGTCGGGTTGAAGACCGAAACCCGAGGATCGTACGCATATGCTAAGAGCAGAGTTTCTTCAATCTCATCATCGCTCTTATACCCAGGCTGTCCCTTGCGCCGAACTTTTCCCTTGGCCCAAGCTTTGACGAATAAGAGACGATCATCGACTTCATCCACTCCCGCAACTTGAACGTCCCGAAGCACGCGCCGCTTCTCGGCGACACTTCCGACGATGCCGTCTAGGGTTACCAGCCCGTCTTTTACGGTTACGAGCACCGTGCCGTCATTGACCCAAACATCAGCTGTTAAACGCTTTTGAATTTCTTCTAATAAGACGTCATCAGCACGATCCTCTATTCTCTCAATGAGGAGCTTATCCTCAATGTCTCGCACCCCATACACCCCGGACACTACCCATTCGCTTAACGCTCGCGCTGCCCAGGATGGAACCGTGCCGGTGAGTGTCACCGTACCATGTTCGACACTGACATCAATTTTGTAAGAATCTGTCGCGGAATCGTCTTGTAGCGCCTGCCTCACCTTTTCAAGAATTTCTTCATCTGGTCGCTTTGAGACAATGACGGTCAGCCCATCAATGACACTCTCCACCCCCTTAACGGTTTCAACCAATTTGACAGCTCGATCCTTTGCTCGGTAATGCGGCATGACTCCAATTAATGTCACAATTCCGTTCTCTGTTTGTACATCGATCAAGTGGGCTGGGACATTGTCATCAAGCATCAACGTGCTCTCTATAGCCTGCGTAACATCTCGATCTGGAATGAGAGGTTTCTCTTGTGCAGCTAATGCACTTCCTGAATACATGACTACAAGACCACACAACACACCTGCACAGATGTGCCGTTTCATGATCCAATGAATATTCAATGAACGTCGGACATGTCTTCTCACCTGCTTTCACACCTCCTCACTACACATGACCAACACTTTATTCAAGACAGACCAAAAGACTTAGGTCTTACCTAACTAGATACGAACCAGACACATCATGTGTATGTTTTTAGATTACCGACTCATGCAAAACCTTGCACTAGACAAAAACAAACGGTTCAAAGATATCTTGTCTAATACAAAATTTCTCTACTTCACTTCATGGCACACATGTGCGCTACACACGCCACAGTCAACCATGTTGAATTAAATCTTTATAACTTCATTTTTTTCTTGATTTGTGCAATAAGAGAAAGTGGAGGGAGGGCTGGATCCAGAGTCAACGCATCACCAGGTTCTTCAAGATCATGTAACTGAGACATCAAAAGAGTCTCGTTCATAAAATGCATTTTCCGCTTCAACAAACGTTCTCGAATCAAAGAATCTGTCCCTTTTAAATAAACAAACTGAACGCGTGGACAGTGTGCGGCAAGAACGTCTCGATACGCCTGCTTTAACGCAGAGCATGAAATCACCGCATGCTCGGAAGTATCAAGGAGCTTCTCAATTAATTGCCTCAACGCATGTAACCACGGTTCGCGATCCTCATCAGTTAAGGGAACGCCTCGCGCCATCTTGGCAATATTCTTCTGAGAATGAAATTTATCTCCTTCGTAAAAAGTCCATCCAAGGTCTCGAGCAAGAAGTGTTCCGATCGTGGTCTTTCCTGATCCAGATACCCCCATAATGATAAGAATTTGAACAGAGGAGGTAAGTGGATACGAACGAATCTTCATAAATAAAGTCAACGTTAAAGAGGTGCTACACTCTTATGGCCCACGATCAAAGACTCACAAACGGTGAAATCTAAGACGATAGACACAAATCAACAAAAAACACCTGAAGCATGCTGAATGGCATACTTCAGGTGTTTAGCAACTCAGCACCACTATTGTCCCTGTACTTAATGTGGCACTTTGGGAAGTTCTTTTGATTCTTGCCCAAGATGATCGGGAAGATGCTCAGGGTTCACAGTCATTTCGGGGTCAACGACTGGAGGAGCAATCGTCATTTCCGGATCAGTGACTGGAGGAGTCACGACGGCAGGAGAGTCTGTCATATTATTCGGAACTTCCTGACTTTGGGATTCAATCGAATCTGATGGCTTCTTGGTCTGTGGGGCTTGTTCCGCTTCAGGAGGAATTTCACTGTCACCCTCTACATGTGACTCTGGAGTTGAATTCGTCGCAACCGACTGTTCAACGCTTGTATTACCGAAAGTTGTGGCGTTGGCTGAAACTGAGCAGATCGTGATAAAGAATATCGTGATTAAGATTGTTTTCATGATGAGTCCTCCTTACATCAATTTGGAGAAATGAGTCGCTCCGTAAGAACCGTTTCATTTCCGCAGATCAACACAGCAACATCTTTACAGTGTACCGTACTTTGCGAGGACTATGCGACTGACCAACTTCGAAATCTCACGTCAAGCCCCGATAAGATGATCACTCACGTGTCCTGTTTTCACATCCGCATCATATATTATTCTCATTCCAAAGCTGTGGAAGTCGGAATGATATCCCCGCTGCGATAAACCAGTCTGTGGCCGCACCTGTCAAGGCTGGACCGCCAGACAGATCAAACTGTAAGGTCGGAAGAACGAGGTACGTGAAACCCGCATCAAATCCGTGCGTAGACGGACCGTTCATGTTGCCAAAGATTTCTGCAAATGGGGTAAACGTGTCGGTCATTGATACCCCCAAAGCTGTCGTATAGAAACCAGTAATGTCATTTATCCCATCTTCCCATGCGGCACCGAGATTCATTTCCCAACTGACTTTGTCTGAAAGCGCGTAATTCCCTGCAACTTTAAAGTCTGGCGTGACATCATCTGGAGATAAGTCATGGCTACCATACGGAAGCGTAAGATTGAGAAACACGGCTGTCTGGGGAATACCTGGTGTCTCCTCGGTTAGTTGTAATTTGGTGCCAATAACCGGGGCGCTGACTCCATGAGCATGGCTATCGATATTGCCCAAACTTGTCTTTTGATACACATATTCTCCGCCTAACAACCTCAACTCCATCGAATCAAATACACCAATTCTCAGCAACGTATTGGGAAGTGAAACCGTTGTTGTCCGCTCACTCGGGTCCCCAGTTCTGTCATGCTGATATGTCACGCCGCCTTCAAATTGCAGATAGCCTTTTGGAACAAGATAGGCTGTATCACCTATGCCTGGGCGATCGGTCGAAAATGATGGAATAGTCTCTTCTTGAGCTGATGCCTCTGCAACAAAGCCCTGATGAAGGGTCAAACTCCACACAAGGCATGCAAAAAAAACCAAAACCGCACCTATCATGGATGAACATTCACACGTGTCACCACCATTATTGACCGGGCCATGGCACGATCGGGACTGTGGAAATTGCATTTTTAGGCGACCCTTCGATCACTTTATCACTATAAACAAGATAGATGAGCGTTCGACGTTTCTTATCAAAAAAACGCACGACTTGCAGTTTTTTAAAAATCAATGATCTTCGCTCATTGAAGACCTGCTCACCTTCTTCAAGCTCAGCCGGCATGCGAACTGGTCCCACTTGCCGACAGGCAATGGAAGCATCCGAGCTATCCTCGGCGACTCCGATCATCCCTTTAAATCCGCCTGTCTTTGATCGACTGAGATGACACGTCACTCCATCAATCATTGGATCATCAAACGCTTCGACTACAATTTTATGATCCGGCCCCAGTAAATTGAACTTGGTATCCACACTCCCGATTTCCTCAGCAGAACTTGTCGCACTTATCATCAAACATACCACAAGAACTGCACCAACAACCTTCGTGTTCATGGTAACCTCAATTTTAGTAGAAAATCTCAAATTTTATCATGAATACCTATTTTACATCATCATACAGAGATAAATGCACTAGACAAGTCATGGGTAGAATGACCTCAAAAATCTAGTCAGATGTAATGCAATCGAAGGCTATTTTAGGTTACGGTTGTCCATGCATCGAATATCTTGCGTTACCCTCATTAATGAAGGAGCGAAACCCATGAGTGAAAAAGAAGCGTTTCAAACCACCATAGAACAGCAATTACAAGAATGGCAGTCTCAAATTGATGAATACTCTTGCAAATTAGACGGACTGAGAAGTAAGGCGAATCTACTTGAGTCCGACGTACGACTCCAACACCTGGAACAAATCAAGGAAGTTGAGGAAAGAATCGAAGCCGTTAACCTGAAAATTGCTGAAGGTCAGCAACGACTTGAGTCGATCAAATCAGGTGGAGAAGAAGCCTGGGAAGAAATGAAGGCTGGCAGCCAACATGCTTGGAATGACTTAGTAAAAGGGTTTAATAAAGCGTGGGGAGAGATTAAAACCTCATCTGACTTGGCATCATCAAAGATACAAGATCGGACCAAAAACCAATAGCAAGAAGGACGACTTGTTTCGTCCTCCTATTTTGGGGTCAGACTCGAATAATACGCTTTACCATCGATAAAGTCACCTCTACCTATCGAATGTAGAAGGATAGCGAAATTGTTCGGAAAACACGGATCTGACTCGTTATTTAAAAATAACCGGACGGCTTACAATTTGCGCAGCTTTCTTTAGAAGCTTTCCGCTGTCCATCATTCCATTTGACTGTCTCGTTTCGGTCTATGATCGTATTTCTGGAACCGAATTGTAGCAGAAAAGCTGGTGCGGGAGACGGGAATTGAACCCGTATGCCCTTGCGGGCGCAGGATTTTAAGTCCTGTGCGTCTGCCGATTCCGCCACTCCCGCACGCCTGAAAACAAAGGACCAGACTCTACCATTCAAGCCGGATCATGGCAAGATCGTTTTCAACAGGCTCTTCATGACCATGAATGGATAAGCAAGGACAGGCTGTTTCCTGCCGACTTCGTCCAAGGTGTTCACAAATACTTCAGGCTTAACAGTCGTCCCCCAATGCCAAATATTGCCTCTCAGAGAGGAATGGCTAACCCGTTCACTTTCTAAAAACCGGGACCTTACAAACCAGACCTCATGGAAAACAAAAAGGGCAGTGGGAGAGAATATCCCACTGCCCTTTTCATGACTGTTACAGGAACTTTTGTGTCGCTTAGTTATTCCGAATCGTCAGATGTCCTCGACGATTTTGCTGATAGCAATGTTCGTTATGTTCTGAACAAAAAGGCCGTTCTTTTCCATAGGACACAACTTTGACTTGGGTGGGCTTTACTCCCAAATCAATCAGATACGCCTTAGCTGCCTCAGCACGCTTTTTCCCTAACACCATATTATAGTCTTGCGTGCCGCGTTGATCACAATGCCCTTCAATCGTCACTCGTTGCCCAGGATTGGCCTTTAACCATTCCGCATCATTTTGAAGCGAATACGCGCCAACTTTTGTAATTTTCCAGCTATCAAAGGCGAAATACACATCTTCCACATTGCCATGGCCACTCGCCATATGCCCGCCATTCATGGAAGTATCACGAGATGTATGCGTCATTCCACCATGGCCATTCTCGTTTGAACCTGATCTGGCAACCATGACATCTTGATCCACATGCTCTGAGCTCAACCCTCCATTTCCCACATTGCCTCGAGAATCATAGCCGCGTAAAAAGGATTCGGCCCATGCTTCGGGAGTTGGAGTCACACCCTCAGCAAATCCATCACCAAACCCCGTCACAGGACCATTGTTCGCCCCATGCCCTACACCGGCATAGTTATGACCATATCCGTTTATGGCGTCATCATGACCAGTTCCCGGGTTCACATATTCCAACCCATTATAATACCCGTTGCTCACTCCCTGCCCGTCTGGTGTTCCACCATGATTGTACGCGCGGGAAGAACCGACGGCTCCGGGATCATAGGATTCGCCACTTTCATTAAATGATCGTCCCTGTTCATAATCACCTGTACCATTCATGGCATTTCCGGATTCATCGGTCATACCCACCATCATACCATCTTCATGTGCCCCTGCCTCTGAATCAACTGTGTACCCCACTGAATGAGAACTGCACCCTTGCCCAATTGACAGCAATAAGACAATGGCGCTCATCCATAACCGAGTTTGATGCCGAGTATTCATGAAAACCTCCTCTTTAGTAAGTAGATGAAACGCTTGCGTGTCTCAACACCATGTTGTCGTCGAGTCGGGGTGAAGGGACGCAGGTTACCTATCTCAATGAATTAAGCCGTGTTCGTACAAACATGCATGAAAACAAGATTGACTTCATGCCCGTACTATCGGTCGTCCGGGGTAAAACTTAAGTACTTTCCAGCTTACATAGTCGGCAAAGTCTCTTCGAGATTTAACATTCACCTAATTCATGTAATCGTCAAACGTCACAGAAATCTATAATGACCGAATGCTTGAAGGCCTACGACAATGGAAAATCTCCGGCTACGAAGAAACTCACCAGTCGTAAAGTCAGACATGAACAATAAAGAACAGGCGGAATACGAAGTCATAGGAAAGAAATGCAGGTGAAGGTAAGGTTGGAAATCAAGACAAGTGATGAGCAATGCTGGTGAATATCACAGATATCCCTTGAGGGCTCTACTCTCCTCGAACCCCTGAGAGGGCAGAACATATGGAGATCAGTTCTACCTGGGAATTTTTGATATTACTGAGAGAAAGAGTCTAGAAAAGCCGTCAGACACTCAAAGGCAGGTAAGGACATCCAACAAGACGATTCAGAATGTCCCTGCGTCAGTCTGCAGCTTACTGGGCCCTCTGAGGAGCATGACGAGAACGCTAGGCGTGACACTTTAGGTCTATGCCAGTCGTCGAAAAGGGTTCATCATTGACTCCCCTATCAACACGGACACTTTTCGCATAACCCAATGGCTACTCGAATACATGCGTGGGCTTAAGCTTTATGAAGTATGGTTTGTTGGTACCACTGCCAAAATCGTTCAACGCCTTCAGGAACTGAGGTTTTGGGTTCATACCCTAAAAGTTTACGTGTTTTACTAATGTCGGCAAAGGTATAGGAAATATCAGCCTCTAACATGGGAGTTGGAATAAGATGTGCAGATTTTCCGGCTAACTGCTCAATACCTTTAACAAAATCAGAGAGCAATACCGGTTCTCCACGGCCAATGTTGAAAACTTCATAGCCCAACGGACGATCGACTGCGGCAATCACTCCACTGACAATATCTTCAACATAAGTCCAATCACGGTGCATATTTCCACCATTATAGAGTGGCACCTCTGAACCTTTAAAAATATTGTCCAAGACTTTATAGGCCATCATATCCGGACGACCACGTGGTCCATAGACGGTAAAAAATCGAAGAATCGTACAGTTGAGCTTATACAGATGATGATATGAATACCCTAACATTTCACTTGCCCGCTTGCTGGACGCATACGGAGCCAATGGGCGGTCACAACGATCATCGGGAACGAATGGCACAGTTTGCGTATTGCCATACACGGACGACGTTGAGGCAAACACGAAATTTGGCAAAGCATTCGATTCTTTCGTCCCATCCATTCTTCCGACACAGGCGTCCAATAAATTCAATGTTCCGGTCACATTCACATCGTAATACAACCCCGGATCATCAATCGACACGCGCACACCGGCCATTGCGGCTAGGTGAACAATGCCATCAAACTG
>BQIX01000138.1 GCA_021604145.1 Nitrospirales bacterium | reverse complement strand
CACATACCGCAATAACTTATAACTCAGGGAAACATCACTTTTAATTTCTTTTTCAATCTGTGAAATTTCAATATCACGCTCTTGTAATTTTGCGAGTAACATTAATATCGCAACACGATTCGCGGGAACCCGTGCCCCGGCAATCACGTTGGGTTTACAGAAAAAGTACCCTTGAAAATAGTCAAACCCGAGTGCCCGGCAAAATTCGAAATCTTCATGCGTTTCAACTTTTTCAGCTAAGAGTTTAAGGGGATATTGGCGCAGCCACAGAACATGCTCCTCAATTTCTTCATGGGAAAGGGCCATCACATCGACTTTGACGATATCAGCAATTTTGACGAGAGGCTGCAAGGAGTCATGATAAATAAAATCATCAAGCGCGATCGTATATCCTTGATTGGACAACTCTGTTAAGGCCTCAATAATCTGATCAGTTGGCTCAACATTTTCCAGAATCTCTAACACCACTTGCTCTTTAGGTAACGTTTGACAGAGTTGGCCTAAGATAAGATTCGCTGTCATATTAATAAAGGCAAGGCGATTCCCAACAATCGGATCAAGACCGATTTCTAGCATGGCATTGAGCATGACATTAGCCGTCGCGGCATCACCATCCACAAAATTTGCCTGATTGGCTCCTCCACCTCGATACAACAATTCATAGGCAAACACATCAACACTACTGCCGTAGATCGGTTGACGCCCAACTAGGGCAGTTGTGTTGTTCACAGAAGAAGTCTCAGGCATAGGCATGGGAGACAAACCCTAAAAAAGTGTTGAGGAAATGAATACGTCTTGAGCCGATCACTGTCTGGTTCCATTCGAATCTAACCATAAAAATACTTAAATAAATGTATATACATATCACGAAAATTCACGCCGCATATTCTGATCATTTATCGGTAATGAAAATGGCTTGCTTGAGGTCACAGAGCCAAAGAATATGCAATTCGACGAATAATTTAGGTTGAGGACATCACTCATGAAAACATTTTTAGGAATAGTTAGGGCCATAACTCAATAAGGGAGAAAAGAGTACCACGACAATCAGTCGACAGATTTACGAAGCACAACTTTACGAAAAAGTAGAATTGAGAGAACACATGCACCTATGGTATAGAAAGGCAGTGAGTGCCTCAAAGGTGCATTTCAAGTTTTTCTGTTCATACGTGGCGGTGTAGCTCAGGTGGTAGAGCAGCGGACTCATAAGCCGCGGGCCGGGGGTTCGAGACCCTCCACCGCCACCATATTTTTCAAGGACTTATCAATTCGCTGCTCTGCTACCAAGAGTTGAGGTTGCGGAAAGGTTGCGGATTGCCCTCCCCGTTGAGTATTTCTATCTGGTTCATCCAGACGATTCACCCATTCCTGACTTCGTGTCTCAAACAAGTGTGAGTACACATCCATCGTCACTTGGATGCTAGAGTGCCCCAGCTGCGATTGGACGTATTTCGGTGGCGCTCCTTGCTGAGCTAATTCAGATGCATAAGTATGCCGAAGGTCATGAAACCTCACCTGTCGTAGGCCTGAGGCATCTAAGCACCGGCTCAAAGCCCTGCGAAGATGGCGATCATCCCATCAGAGAAGATCCCATGGCCTACCACATCTCACCACTTGCGGCCCTGCGAGAGTAACATAAGGTGCACTCCGACCGAGTCCGAGGCGCACATTGGTGCACACAGAAGTGCGCTTTTCCATCGTTAGGTGTAACAAGTTGCCAGTTTTTCCTTTCAAAGTGTGTGCAGTATGAGCGTATCAAGGAGTGCGTTAGACCGTTTAGGAAGGCACGGCAGGCCAGTTGACGCACATTTCAACCAAACGATCAGGCAAATCATCTGTGCCTCTTTATTTATAAAGTCTCACCGAACAGACAAAAAGCATGCAGTTTTTTGTCACGTACACGAAGATCAAACTTTATAATAAACGGTTCTAGGCTACTGGCGATCAGTCGGTGGATCGTGTATCGTTACTACTCTTCCCTGGCACCGAAGTATTGCCATATTTGAAAAGCTCGCCTTCTCCGAAATATAAGGATACCTATATTACGTACTTGAGAAAAATGTCGCCAACAAGAGTCGGAATAGAGATTATCCTGACAATTCTGATTAGTGTGATCGTGGGTTGTGTCACTACGACACCTACAACGGTTCGGACCATGTCGGATGAATTATTATGCGAAATGATGGGGCCATGGTGGGTTGGGACGTCCGAGGAGCAGATGACAATAAGAGAAGAACTGGGGCGTCGTGGTGCTGTGTGTGATAACGGTCGAATAGTAAAGAAAGGTTATAAGCTTGAGGAAGCTCCTCCTACTCTTGAATTGAGTCTAAAACAGTATCAAACGTTACCTAGCGAAAAAGCTTTCGCGGTCGTTTTGGACGCCGCAGGATGGAAGGCCTTGGGCTACTCTCATGGTGCAAAATCGGTTATGGAGGCTAAATCTCTTGCCTTGAAAATCTGTAATGAATATGCCAGACGAGATGGAGTAAGCGAGGACTGCTGGATCTATGCAGAAAATAACCAACTTACAAAACATTTTCAGTGGGGAGCGATGTATTTTCTTTCCGCACAAGAGGCTCTAAGGTTTGGACAGGAAAAAATTAATTCGCGAGTCACGTCTGTATCCCCACAAGCAACAAAAGGAGCCACGAGCCCGAGTCTGAAAGTGGTACTTCCTAATCGAGACCGAATTCGTCTTGATAACCAGAAGAATTACGAAGGCTTAACACCAGATTTCATAAACTACGCGACATCGGCTCTCGATATGATTAATCATGGAATGATCAAGGCATTAAAGAGACGTGGAATATTTGAAGCTATTCATATCGAAGAAGTGTTTGAAACTGCTTCCCCGACGCTTGAGGAAGAAGACTACTTACTTGGTCACATCTCGACCAATGGTTCATGTTAGGGAAGGGTTGGAAGGCTAAAAAACATATTCCATATCTCTGGTCCCTGCAATTAGACGAAAAAGCTAAGGATCCTCTCTGGCTGGATGAAATTGAGGCCGTAGTCAAAAGTCAATCGGCGAACAGCGTTGTGCAGAGATCTGATTCGAAGCAATCTGATCGAAAGAGCAGCCAAGGAACACAGACCTGGATGTCTTCAAGCGGCTTTATAGTGAGTTCAGTCGGTCATGTGTTAACCACCCTTCACGGTGTGAAAGATTGTGAAGGTATCGTTGGTTTTCTCAAAGACAACGTCATGAAACTTATGCTTGTAAACAGCGACCCTAGCAACGACTTGGCTCTTCTTCTTGTGGGGACTACTGAATCTTTTCGGCAAGCTGTGTTTCGTCAAGCCCCTAGTCCGCGACTCGGGGAGTCAGTCGTGACGGTAGGATTTCCACTCCAAAGTGTCATAGGATACACCCAACGAAATGTCACAACAGGCGTGATTAGCGCCTTAGCGGGATTTGACAATGATTCAAGGTTTTATCAAATTTCGGCCCCGGTTCAACAAGGCAACAGTGGTGGCCCTCTCCTTGATCGTAGCGGACATGTCATCGGGATGATTGTCAGCAAATTATCTGCACTTCAAGTGGCAGGGTTGACCGGAGACATTCCCCAAAACATCAACTTTGCCATCAAGACGTCTATCGTCCGGAATTTTTTGGAAGCCAATGGGGTTTCCTTTTCGATTACTTCATCTGAATCAGAAGAGTCGATACCTGATATCGGAGAACAAACAGCTGATTATACTATGGCATTATATTGCGCTAGGTGAGACGATGATGCCGGTATAGTGAAGCGAACATGAACCGACTTCGTGCACATTGTCTGATCCTCATTCAGTGCTTCGTCTTGCTCGGTGCGGTACCGGCTTTCTCGGAAGAGTTCAGCGGCAAGGTGGTGAGCGTTTCTGATGGCGACGCACTCTCTGTCATGCGCAACGGCAAATCGAAGAAGGTCCGACTCAAGGGCATTGATTGTCCAGAACAGGGACAAGCGTTTAGTCGCGCGGCGAAGCGGTTTGTGTCTGACGTCGCCTTCAAAAAGGAGGTTACGGTCCAAGGAATGTGAAGGACAAGTATGGGCGGATACTCGGCGAGGTGTTCCTTTCTGATGGACGGAGTGTGAACCGCGAGCTCGTCAAGGCGGGCTCGCCTGGTGGTTCTTCAAGTACTCTGATGAGCAGAGCCTGGGCCATTTAGAAGTTGAGGCGAAGGCGGCCAAGCGGGGGTTGTGGGAAGACGGCAATCCCATTCCGCCGTGGGTGTTTCGTCGAATGCTGAGAGCAGGACGAGAACCTTCTGAACCTGCTGTATCAAAAGAAAGGCCTCCATTGCCCAGCCATCCAACCTGCTCGGTTTACCGATTATTGGAAACAAACGTAGTCGCAAATATCATCGACCAGACTGTCCAGGCTATTACGCGGTGTTTCCCAAGAATCGCAGACCTTTTGAATCAGAAGAAGCGGCATGCAAGGCCGGATTTGAGCTCGCAGGGAATTGCCCATGACTATGCCGTCAATGAATGTGTCCGCGAAACTGGCGTAAGACCAATTAATAAATTTCCTCGAACGCAATATGCTTATGCAAATACGTCCCTTTGGCAATAAAGTAAAGGAGCGAAGGTAGGGCAGAGTCTAACTGGGTTTCCTATCAAGATTGCTGACTCAACGTACAAGGGTTGTTAATGGACACTCGGTGCTCGGTGCTATGAAAGGGGAAAGCCATGAGAAATTTGCCAAGTTTGTTCAGTGTTTTCCTTCTTTGTCTAGTGACAGGATGTAGTACCTCACCATCATCTGTGGATCAGAGAGACTTCAGATATCTGAAAGAATTAGATGAAGTTAATAAACAATTCGAATATGACATGGATCGACTTTATTCCAAGGATCCGCGGAGACCACCTTCTCCAGATAATCCATGGTTAAATGGAATGCCTCCATCACCTGCTATTCGGAAAAATTGGGAGACGTCGCCTTACACCCGAAACTACTATTCTGATCGGCAAAGGAAATATACTGACGACTACCTAGCACTCGCTAACCGGTATGGTTATTCCGTCCCTCGTACAATTCTTGATGTTTTACAATTTAACGAAAATGAGATGGAAGCCGTCGATAAAGGATACAAAACCTTTGAGGAAGCTCTAATAGCCATAAGGAAGCATAGGGTGTTTGGTAATGCCAATAGTGGGGCAGTCACGCCAACAACTCATGGTTTCGGAGAGGATGTACAAGGGTTAAGAAGAGACTTACAGCACAGTGAGCTTATAGGTGAGCTACTGAACATCCAGGATCTTTTGATTATGGATCGATTGCAATTGAGATGAGCGTGGGATTTCTACAAAGGTCTTAATCAACCTTTAAATGGTTAATGTATCGACCCTGAAAGCTTGTCAAATAGTCAGCTATCCTACATCTGAGGTTCTCGGACGAGAATTGACAATATAAGTATTTGCACTTGTTCAATCTTTCAAAAATCCACATATGCCGCGCGAGGGGCTCGGGCACGTCCACCATCGAAATGAATTGTGGGGGCTACCCCCTCCTTAACTAGAAAAATTATTGAAGAGTCAATGTCCACTGACTTCTATCGAAACGACGATGACTGGTTCCGTACGCCACATACGTAGTTCACACAGGTTGCGGATAGGTTGCAGATTTGCGGACAGGTGACCCGATATGGTCTATTCCTGTCCGCCCATCCTACTACCGAAGTTGTTGAAACACCTATAAACATTGGTGTTACTGCAGATTTGACCTGCCACTCATAAGCCGCGGGCCGGGGGTTCGAGACCCTCCACCGCCACCATTTACTTGTGGTATTCACACGCTTCCATCATCCAACCTACATTCAATTCCTCTCATTCATTGCCACACGAAACATTCTCTAAAAAACGCTGAACACATTTCAACTGGCTGCTGACGCAATACGATTGATCGGAATGTCAACATTATCATGCGTCCCATGCTTCACAACACTATTAATTGTGAGGCTGTCCTAGGGAACAAGAGTTATTTTAGGACAACCCCTTTCAATTCATCTCAAACTCTCAAGGGAGAAGGTGCCATAAATACCTCATGGCTCTCTTTCTATATAATTCCAGTCTCTTCCATCAGACATTTTATCTCGAAAAGGTGCACAAATAGACTTTTTCGTCTTCTACTTCGGGTTGAAAGAACATGAACTTAAAGTGAGAAAGACCACCGCAGGAATCACCACCCACCTGCCATTCTTTTGAGGTATTTACCTGTTGCTGAGAGATAAGCCACACTGAGGCAACACCCAATGTTCCAGGCTAGTCATCAATCTCATGAAGAGCATGATCACAGACAGCAACAGGCAAAGTTGATTGAAAGTGTGTCACAGCCTTTACAAGTGAATAAAAGAACACCAATGAGAAAATTCGTTAAGCGATGTATTGTTGGGTTGGCAGGCTTACTAGCCTGGACACTCTCCGTCCACGTCGTCCCAGTTCAACTTGACGCACAACAGAGAACGCTCTTCCAATGTCACTCAGAGACAACGACTCAACGCATCTTTCAGAGCATGACCGACGGAGTCGTAACTCAGATGTGGAATGATGGGATTGTCCTTTCAGTCACCGTGTCCAAAGCGTGGATGAGCTTAAGCACGGACTCCCAAGAACATCTCTATCTTGCCCTTGGATGTCTCGCGCGTGAAAAACAGGTCGTCTTTCAAATATCCCCCTCCTATTCGTGAACCAGGACCTTGTCAGAATACAAGTATTCACGAGACTAATACTCACACTCACGGAGATGGTCAGCTATAAGAAAAATAACGAAAATTAGAAGTGTGAAGAAGGCTGCATCTCAGCAAGAGATTCTTGATAATACGAGACCAGCCAATCGTCATGCCGAGAGTCAACGAGCATTAATTGCCGTTGATCGTAGGTGTTGGCCCAATATATATACGTGAAGGCTCCACTATGTCCCAACTCAATGTGCATCGCACGGCCGTCTGCCTCACGAAACGTCTGCTCTTCTTGAATCGTGCGATCTGGCAAGGCAGACCAAACCTCTTGGGCCGCGACAGTATGGTTTTCATAGCCGGGCACAGGTTCTTTCACAGGCGTGACATCCTCTTGCCCCCAAATCTGTTGAATCAATTCCAGAATGTCTAATTCAGTCATCGCAGTAAAACGTTTCCAGCTTTGCACAATCACAGGACTGTCCCGCACGCTTCCCAGCAACATTCCTTGAAATCCCGACGCGGTTAAAAGATAGCCATAAGAAATGGCATTGCGCCAGACGCCAACCTGCAACGTACATCCACCGATCACTTCTTTGAGTTGAATCTCATTGGAAGAAGCGTTTTGAAAAAGTTCTAATGCGTGACTCATTTGCCCCACGACGTCCCCTGAACAATCATACAAACTTTGCCCTTTTTTCCATTCGGGCTCCTCATTCCATTCTAATGCCGGGACATGACCTTCACGGACAAGCTCATACAGAGGCCCATCTTCTACAGGCTCACCAACGGTCTCATAGGTCAAGGACATCGGTGTTGACACTAATTGCAACTCTCGTTGCGTAAAAGCTTGTTGAAGCAAAATTCTCCTACCTAAATGCCGGGTTTTTTCGCAAAGAATCAATTTCCCACTTGGGGACAAGACCTGACACAACTCATCCAAACGCGTACCGATTCCCGTTTGCTCTTCAGCCTCACGCTGACGTGCCGAATCATGACTTCGCGAAAACGTATTCCAATCGGCACTACACAAACCAGGAGAGTTTTCAGCTTGAAAGAGGGCATGCGTTGAAACAATACTGTCATACCTTCCGGTCATCTTGTCATGAGGAACCTGACAACATTCAAAACGAATATTCGATAACTGTCGTTGAGTAACTTGTCCTTGGGCCGCAGCAATTGAATGCGAAGAACGATCTATGCCGACAAATTCAATGTCCGGAAAAACAGATGCCCAAAAGGTTGTCAAAATTCCCACTCCGCAGCCGAAATCAAGGACGCGTCGGGAAGAAGCCAGCCGCTGAGCAATGGCGACACCAACTTCAGAAAAGAAACGATATCGTTGACTGTACAAAACCGGAAGAATTTCTGGAGACGCAGCGAGGTCATAGAATTGAATATCTGCAGTTGGATTGTCCTGATCTTGCCGATACTGGATTAACTGTTGAAGGGAGGACAGATCCGCAGCTGACAGAACACTTCGCTGCCACTGAAAATAATCGGGTTCATTCTTGAACAGCTTCAGCCCCCAGGACTGCAAATGCTGTTCAATGCGATGCGAGAGTTCTATGTGTGAAAGTGGATTACCCATGCGTTCCGAATAATAGAGCCCCTAAGTCGCGTCTACAGATCTTCTATCGAGTGACACGACACGTGTGATCTGGTGTCTTTTTCGTCGAATTCACTCGAATACGAGAGATTTTTGATCTCTTAAAACTTGGACGACAGCATCATGGCATCTTGATAGGCTATGGGCACCGGATGCGGTTGTTGTAATTGACCCGTGCCAAGTGCGACCAATTTTTCCGTTGTTAACGTATCGAGGGTCAATGGTCCGCTCGCATGAAAATGGGTTGTGTTCATCCCAATTTCAGGACCTAAACCCAACTGCTTCCCACCATGAAGTCGTGTTGACGCATTCACCATGACCGCA
>BQIX01000137.1 GCA_021604145.1 Nitrospirales bacterium | reverse complement strand
CGGTGAATATAGACTTAACCCGTTCATTGAAAAATATGAACGGTGGGAGTTGCCTTCGGGTAGCTCCAGATTAGAAAGGGGGTGAGAGCGTTGGCAACAGCTAAGAAAAAGGCGCCAGCCAGAAAACCGGCAGCTAAGAAGACTGCGGCTAAGAAAAAGCCAGCTGCCAAGAAGAAACCGGCAGCCAAGAAGACTGCGGCTAAGAAAAAGCCAGCTGCCAAGAAGAAACCGGCAGCCAAGAAGACTGCGGCTAAGAAAAAGCCAGCTGCCAAGAAGAAAACCACAGCCAAGAGGAAGACTGCAACTAAAAAGAAGTAGTCTTTCTTTGTGGGTTTCTATAAACGTCGGGTGGGGTGAATGCTCCACCCGACGTTTTTTATGCCACGTTGAAAATATCATGGTGGCATCGACATCTACAGAGATGTCTGGTGCTGAGGTCAGACATCCCACAACCACAAACAGCCGCGAATCAGTCAAGGAGCAATTGAAGACTTAACTATCAGTTCTAGCGAATCCAAATACGTTCCAGTGGTGACCTTGGCGACGGTCGTTGTATACTCCATCAGATCGCGAAGAGACTGCAACGGTTGCTCCTTCGGTTCCTCTTGACGCCCTGATTACAAGTCGCCTCACAGCGTCATGACCCATGTCAATCATTGGATGTTAGTCGTATCGGCTATAACCTTCCGCTCTTTACCCTTCTTGACGAACCCCTTTGATCTTCCTCCCCGTTCCAAGTCCTATTTGTCCACTGATTCCTAAATTGCTCAAAATCTTTCTTGTCGTATTTCTACGAAACCTCAAAGACGGAATCTTCCTTAGATCCTCTCCTTCATGCGTTCATTGCGAATCCAATTAATTTCCAGTTAATGATTAAGACGCCTATAACCTCTTCAGTCGTTCTCTGGACATGGCGAATCTCTCTTGACTCCCCCAAGTCCCGCTTGTGATGATGAGAAACCTTTTTTAAAGCATCACGATCACGTTTTTATTCAAAAGGAGGCATTTGTCACAATGGTACGAACATGGTTCACGACCGTATTTCTTTCGTTTACGTTGATCACTCCAGCTTTGGCAGAACAGAGTCATCAGAACCATGATGATTCTATGGACAATCAGAATGCCGTACAGGCAGAAAGCTCAGACAGCAGCCGCAAGGCGGCAGATAAAAGCGAGCAAAGCCGAAACAGCCCTCCGCCGATGCTTTCGCGTAAGGCTCAACGAGGACAGCTAGAACTCGATTCGATCAAAGGAAAACCCAAAGAATATAAAGTGCTTGTGATGGGAGTGCAGATTTTTCTAGGTCGATTTGGATATGGAACAGGACCCTATAACGGAAAATTAGACGAACAGACCAAGTCCGCACTGAAGAAATATCAAACCCATACAGGCATACCGGTAACCGGAGAACTCGACTATCAAACGCTCACACACCTGACTGATGATAACAAGGTGCTTGATCGTCCCTTACCCTATCTGCCGAAATATGCCTTCCATGGTGACCAATGGGACAAGGCTATTGAAGTAGAAGGAACCTGGGCCAGTGAAGCTGGCCCGACCTCCGATGCGGTACAAACCACAAAGTTGTATTGCTTTCGAAAGCAAAAACAATGCATTGAATCGACTGCCGTGTTACTTGTCGAACATGCCCCAATGCTGGAGGTCGCCACGCATGTCTATGCCATTAAGGAGTGGGACGATGAACAGTTAGTAAGTGAACCTTATGACGGTGAAGCCTGTACGATCAGCATTTTACGGATGCATCGCCGGAGTAATACGGTCACACGGTTTTCAGCCTATCAAGAAGGTAAGGGAATTTGTGCGAAAGTCAAAACCGAAGACGTCCAGTACCGCCTCATCAATGGACCGGATGTCTTCGTCAACTTGCAGCAACGTAAAGCCCAGGAAATTCAAAAAATTTTGCAAGTGATAGAATGATCAAATTTACCGAGTTTCCTGATTCGGTGACATTCTCCAAGAGCCGTATGGATTTCATTCTTCCTAATGAGATTACGTAACACTTGCTGTGTCGTTATCTGCTTTCTCGGCCTTGCCTCAGGTTGTGGGAGTGGGAACCATCACACGGAGTTCCAAGGATTACCGGAATCGAACAGTACAACCATCGATAGCATAACGACACAGCAGCTAGCAGACCAAGGCGAGATTCTCATTTTCGGTGCTCTGGGAAAAAGCCGTGACGGCCGTCATGTTGGAAAAGCTCAGTGCCCGGTCTGTCATGCGTTTCACTCCCGGCCAATGAGTGTACGCGGCCCGAATTTATGGGGAATCACTGCACGGCAACGAACCAAACCCACATCGCTTGAATACCTTGCTGAATCCCATGTCTGTCCAAGTTGTTACGTGGTGGCAGGGTGGGGCATGAAGGGGAGTCGAGACTGTGAATCACCTATGCCGAAAGCACATCTCCCACCCATCAACCTCACACTCAGGGAACTTGTAGCCATTGATACATGGCTCTATGTTCACGAAGGCGAACACCCTCCCTCGCCACGCGAAATACGCACGACCTACCAAAACCTTCTTTCGCAAGAAGAATGGAGCTATATCAATCGTGATTTACATGTGAAACGTGATGCAGAACGTTTAGAAAAGCAATTGTTTCTCCAGCATGCATGCGCTGGCTGTCACATTATTCCCACGATCCCCGCAGCCTCCGGAACGCTTGGGCCGCCGTTGTATATGAAAACCAACGCCTCGGCACGTCTAAACGACCCCGCTTACCAAGGGAAGGCCACTTCACCACGAGAGTACATCATTGAATCTATTCTTCATCACGATGTTCATATCGTTGCCGACAAAGCGATATATGCTAAAAATACTCTCTCTTCTTCGTACTATCAAAACAAAATCAGCTCAACAGACCTTGAGCACATGGTTAATTATCTTGAAAACCTTGAACAAGACGAACACATTCAATCTACTGAGCTGACAGCGATTGAACAGTGTTTACGCAACAATAAAAATCCGTAGGCACCCATAATGAGCAAGCTAAAGAATCTTTTCGATCCAACGACGTATTTTTTCAGATACGTGGGTGAACAACGGTTATTTTGATCGAAACAGCCAAGAAGCATACATCCCTCCCACGCCAATCGTGACAAGTTGTATCGTTTGTAACATCCGGCTCACTATTGCGCCCTCTCGAGGTGGAGAGAGAATAAAGCTCAACCCGAGAAATTGTGGAGGCTCCCCAGGTGCCGCTTCCCATGGAGGGAAAAATACAGCAACGATCAATAAGCCAACCATGATATACAGGATGCGGAGGTTCAGTGACTCCTTGGCTCGCTCATCGTGTTTGTGTTCGCCCGCCTTTGCCCCACACTTGAGACAATAGCGTCCATCTCGCGGAATTCCAAAACCACAAGAAGCACATAACCGTCGATCACTCATGGGCTTACCTCAAATTAAATTAATCCATCGTGGATGCAATAGGTGCATCTCAATGTGGATGCCTAGGCACGATGGTTCGATAGGCCAATGGCTCATGTACATGCATCCTTATTCTTAAACAATTGCGATTTTAACATAAGATTATAGGTGCCTAGGTGCCGACGATCGTTGAGTGTCTGGGTGGCCTATGAATGCCTATATTTTTCCGCTCGGTTCGCACCCGCATGATATGGCGATGTCAGGTCGGCTGGCCGACGATCGTTGGGTGTCTGGGTGGCCAATGAATGCGTATATTTTTCAGCTCAGTTCGCACCCGCATGATATGGCGATGTCAGGTCGGCTGGCCGACAATCGTTGAGTGTCTGGGTGGCCAATGAATGCCTATATTTTTCGGCTCAGTTCGCACCTCATATTATGGCGATGTCAGGTCGGCAAGTTGACAGTATTTCTTCTCGTTTCTATAATCGCGCGCAAGTCTGAAGTTGTAGATTTTCTTCCGCGAAAACATTCCTTTCCCCTTTAACACTTTCATGATTGCTCGACCTATCAAGACCATCTCCGTGATTGGAGCCGGGTCATGGGGAACGGCCTTGGCTCGCTTATTGGCCTGCAAGGGGTACACTATTCGCCTTTGGGCCCATGAACAGGACGTTGTGGAATCGATTCGGTCTACTCGACGAAATGAAATGTATCTCCCGGATTTTCCCTTGCCCGATTCATTGTCGGCCACAGGATCACTTGCCGAAGCGATTCACGGGACAGATCTCCTCCTGTTAGCTGTTCCCTCCCATGCCATGCATGCGATTCTAGAGCAACTGAGACCGCATGTGACTAACCCCTTGCCTATCACGATTGCCACGAAAGGCATTGAGGAGAATTCGCTTTACCTCATGTCGAATATTATTGAATCTCTGCTCCCTCAACCCTGGCATCCCTTTGTGACGATTATTTCGGGTCCGAGTTTCGCTCTCGAAGTCTGCCAGGAAAAGCCCACAACGATTCTTCTAGCCGGGCACACATCCGATTTGGTGACACAACTCCAACACGTATTTTTGACGCCACAGTTTCGCGTCTATGCGGGTCATGACATGATCGGCGCACAAATTGGCGGTGCGTTAAAAAACGTCATGGCCATTGCATCCGGCATTGTGGACGGTTTGGAATTGGGATTCAATACTCGAGCCGCCCTGATTACGCGAGGCCTCGCCGAGATGGTTCGTTTAGGCGTCGCGATGGGCGCAGACGTCTCCACCTTATACGGCCTATCCGGATTAGGGGATCTGGTGTTAACCTGCACAGGGTCTTTGAGCCGAAACTATACGGTTGGGTTAAAACTTGGACAAGGTTCAACTCTTGAAGAGATTCTTTCACACACAACAACAGTTGCTGAAGGCATTCGTACCACGCGTGCGGCAACTGGTTTAGCACAACGGCACAACATTGAAATGCCGATTGTTGACGGGGTGTATCAAGTCTTGTTTAAAGATATGGATCCTCGTCAGGCTGTTGTCAATCTCATGAATCGTACGGCAAAGGTCGAGACCGATCGAGAGCTCGACTCATCAACGTCTCAACCCTGATATCTGGAATCAATCATTATGGATACGGCATGGACACGACGCACCTAACAAAATTGCTTGAACAAGTGAGATCTCAATCGCTATCGGTTCAAGATGCTCTTCAGCAGTTGCGCACTCTACCGTATGAGGACGTTGGCTTCGCTTCCATTGACCATCATCGCGCAGTACGGCAGGGTTTTCCCGAGGTGATACTCTGTGAAGGGAAGACAAAGGTTCAAGTTACCACCATCGCTCGAAAACTCCTGAAAAAAGGAAATGCGTTACTGGCGACGCGGGCTCAGCCAGACATGGCACGTGCCTTAACACGTACAATTCCTAAAGCCACTTACCACAAGGACGCGAGAATTGTGTCCGTGCAATCTTCTAAACGCGTAAAACGTGGAAATATCGTAATCGTGACTGCCGGCACCTCAGATATTCCGGTTGCCGAAGAAGCCCGCATCACGGCAGACATCATGGGGAGCCGTGTCCAAACATTATTTGATGTCGGAGTAGCTGGACTCCACCGTCTTTTGGATCGGCAAAAAATATTACATCAAGCTCGCGTAATTATTGTGGTGGCAGGTATGGATGGCGTGTTACCGAGTGTAATTGGCGGTCTCGTCGATCGACCGATTGTTGCCGTTCCAACCAGCCAGGGATATGGAGCGAGTTTTGGTGGACTCGCGGCTCTGCTCACAATGTTGAATGCCTGTTCAGGCGGGATTGGTGTCATGAACATCGATAACGGGTTTGGGGCGGGATGTCTGGCTCATCGAATCAACCTTCTTGGGGAATGACCAACATCTCTTCCTCTTCGATAATTTCCACTTCCGAATCTCCCGGCTCTGGTAAAGGATGGCTGGTTGATTCATCGGTAAGCATTTCAACCTCATCAACGACCGTCTCAGCCGCTTCTTCCTCAGAATTTTCGTCTTCTGTTAATGAATCGTCAGGCTCAATCTCTGGATTTGACTGAAGATCTTCGACAGGTGGAGGAGGGGCGTGATACTTGATGACTTCGACGGCTCCACGGGAACGTCGAGAGACCATTCGCGCTTCTATGCCAGCCCCTTTTTGGGCCATGAGTTTCGCCCGAACTTCATACTGATATGTTCCCGGATCAACCAAGGTATGCGATTGATCTTTCCCATCCCACACCAGGGCTGCCGAAATATGCGGACCTCGTTGAGCCGGAGCTTTCGAACCTAACGGCACTCGTTGTGTAAGAAACCGCATTGATCGTTGAGTCGGAGAGGTAATAAGGGCTGAAATTTCCAGAACAGCCAGACCGTTCAAGTTTCTTGGAACTTTCACGACCGTGGAAAACGTAAGCTCTCCATTTCCCACCTCAAAGGGTGTGGGCGAGGTCGTGACTTGAGAAATTTGAAAGGCTCCAGCAGAAGCCCTTCGCTTTTTTTTCGCATCGGCATCTGTTCCAAGCAACAAACCGGCGACATAGACTATTCCGAAAACATACAGACTGATTTGAATAATCCGCTGTCTATGATTTCTGATCATCTTCAATGCAAATCCACTTCGTCACATGGGGATAACGTCAATATTTCCTATCTATTGCTCGAATACCACAGCCTTTCCTCTCAGTCAAATTGAGTCATAACTTTCGATGGCCAGAATGTATAGAGCCAGCAGTATCTGTTATGATGGGCTACATTCCCTACTTGATGTAAAGGAACCTCGTGTCGCATCTTCATTTTGACTGTTTCTCAGGTATCAGCGGCGATATGTGTCTCGGAGCATTGGTCGATGCCGGGGTCCCGTTTCCGACTCTCAAAAAAGGTCTCCAACAACTGACGACAGGCGGTTATCAGCTCAAGGCCAAGAAAGTCCATCGTGGGACCGTCCATGCGACTAAAGTTGACGTCATCATTCGTGAAGGATTCAACAAACCGCTTTCGCTCGCTAAGATTCGACGCATCCTGAACCAAAGTCCACTCCCCTCAAACGTCAAACAACGGTCCAGGAAAGTCTTTCAACGTTTGGCGGAAGCCGAAGGAACGGTCCATGGCGTTCCGCAAGCCAAAGTCCATTTCCACGAAGTCGGCGTCGTTGATTCATTAGTCGATATTGTCGGAACTTTGCTTGCCCTCCACTATCTCGATATCACATCAATTTCAGCTTCTTCCATCAATGTTGGATCCGGCACGATTCACACAGCCCATGGGGTCTTGCCCGTTCCCGGACCTGCTGTGGCTCAACTGGCGTTAGATGTTCCGATTTTTGCATCAGGACCAGCTCTTGAACTGACCACTCCGACCGGGATGGCGCTTTTGACAACGCTCACTCAAGACTTTCGTGCCCTTCCCCCCATGCATCCTGCCGGTATCGGGTATGGCGCTGGGACAGCAGAACCGCCTGATTGGGCAAATGTTCTTCGTGTATTTTTGTGTTCTGATGCGTCTCAGGATCTCCAAGACACAGAACCGATCCTTGAAATTCAGACAACCATCGACGATCTCAATCCCCAAACGTATGAGTTTGTGATGAACAAGTTATTCAAAGTCGGGGCCTTAGATGTGACGTTAACGACGGTCATTATGAAACGCAGTCGCCCAGGAACCATTATCACTGTTCTGATCCCCAAGAACATTCGCGACGATGTGATCCGAATACTCTTTCAGGAAACCACAACCCTTGGTATACGATTTAACCAAGTCAGCCGATTTGTCCTTCCTCGGAGAATGGAAAAAGTTCGGTTGCCAGAAGGGACGGTCCAAATCAAAATTGCAGATCTAGGAAATGGTCAGCAAAAAATGATGCCTGAGTATCGTGATTGTCAGCGTCTAGCCACGAAAACAGGGAAACCTGTACGAGAAATTATTGACCAAGCCTCTCAAATGTTTCACAAGACAAAAAAAACTGCACGAAGGACGTCACGCTCCACGTAATTGGTCTGCGTTTCATAGACCTTCTCGCCAATCACCAGAGTAACCCAATTTCTACTAGCGACGTATCGATATGAAGACAATGTCAAACAAGAACTATCTCCCGACATTAGCCATCACCATGGGAGACCCTGCCGGTATCGGTCCGGAAATTATCATCAAGACATTTACTCACACAAAGATATGGAAATGGTGCGGTCCTCTTGTGATCGGCTCTCCCGCAGTCCTGGAACGAACGGCACAAAACCTTCAAATTCCTATAAAGATTATCCTTGTCTCAGAATACCCTCAACAGAATGGACAGAATATCTTTCGTCGGGGCCTTCTCCCAGTACTCGACCCCCTTGAAAGGCCATTGGGACGCTTTCGACAAAGACAGGCCAGCGCCGTATCTGGAGATGCATCCGTACGCTATATTCAAAAAGCTGTTCATTTAGCGCAAACTGGAAATGTTCACGGCATCGTAACCGCACCCATCAACAAGAAAGCGATCCATTTAGCCGGCCACCAGTATCCCGGTCATACAGAAATGCTAGCAGCACTGACTCGAACAAAAGAGTCCGGCATGATGATTCTCGGTGGGCCGTTAAAAATTATGTTTGTCACCACGCATGTCGCTATTCGAGACCTTTCGCAATCGATTACGACCAGCAAGGTCCTTCGCGCGATTCGCTTGGCAGATTCCGGACTCCGTCGATCGTTTCACATCACACGGCCCCGTATCGGGGTTGCCGG
>BQIX01000136.1 GCA_021604145.1 Nitrospirales bacterium | reverse complement strand
GCCGCTTCAATAATGCGTGCGGCAACCCGTTGAACTGGTTCAATTTCTTTGGGATCTTTCGAGATTTTCACTTCAGGGTCTTGAAGCACCTGGTTATATTGCGTCGCAGCCATTTGTGTCATATATGAATCCGGAAGCAAGAGAAGTTGAGAGCGCTCGGTGTACGGATTGGTTTGACATCCGGTCAACCCCACACTCAACACAAGTGCACACAGTCCCAACTGTCCACGTTGTTTCCAAGCAATTGTTCTGTTCATAGAGACATCCAATTCATTATGCAAGGGGTATTCTCTTAAGATTTAAGAAGCATATCAGTTCAGACGAGGGAGACCAATCCTTTAACTTGGTTCAGGAATAGTGATATCTACCTCTTGAATGCCTTGGTAGCGAGCTAACGCTGATGCTGTACCCTTTCGTGGGCCGACAACTAAGATGGAGAAATCTTTGGGCCGCAAATGCCGGCGAACGGCTTCACGGACTTGGTCAGTCGTCACTTGTTCGATACCCTTTCGAAACTGGACAAACCAATCAGCAGGATATCCATAATATTCATGGGTAACATATTTGCCAAGAATTTTGGCAGGAGAGTCCACAGAAAAGATATAAGAATTTAGGATGGCAGCCTTAGCCTTAGCCACCTCTTGATCCGTTGGTGGTTCCGTCACCATTTTTTCAGATTCAGCAATGAGGGCATCGATACCTGCCCCAGTCGTTTCTGTTTTCGTTGACATCATTAAACTGGCCAACCCAGGGTAGTCCCATTGAAATCCCACCCCTCCATGCACATCATACGCCAGCCCCTGTTTCGATCGAACATTTGAAAAAAGCCGGGCCCCAAAAGACCCGGATAATATCTGATTGACGATCACCAATGGGTAATAGTCGGGGTTACGTCGCATCACTCCCAAATGTCCCATCATAATTTTGGCTTGCGTCATATCATTTTTTTCGACGTAAAAAACTTTTGCCAGATTCGACTCTTGATAAGGAACACGAATATCTTGGACTTCTGGACCTGTCGGCCAGTCTCCAAATACCTCTTTCACCATCTGTAGTGCAGAGTCTGACTGAAAGTCTCCAGTGATGCCTAAAATAATTCGATTTGGATGGAAGTACGATTCATGCCAGTCGATGAGATCTTTTCGAGTAATTGCACTCACGGTCGCATACGATGGCGTACGAGCATACGACGAGTCTTGCCCATAGACAAGTTTTTTAAATTCACGACTGAGGATGGAATCTGGATTATCATTTTGACGCGAAATTCTGGCCATGGTCTGGTTTTTCGCAATGGCAAGCTTTTCAGGAGCAAACGAAGGGCTTCGAAGCAGATCAGCAAACACGCGTAAGACATCAGGGAAATCATCTTTCAGACAACTCATGGCTGCTGTCCCAGCGGTCTCTCCAATGGCTGTCTCAATTGTTGCAGCTTTGCCTTCAAGATAATCATCCAACGCATCACCTGCGAGAGAAGTACTCCCTCCACTACGCATGACATTTCCCACGAGTTGAGCCAACCCAATCTTCGAATCGGGCTCAAGACGAGAACCCGTTCGAATCTTTGCCGAAACACTGACGAGTGGAAGCTCATGATCTTCCATCATGACGACGACCATTCCATTATCCAATACCACGCGCGTTGGCTCTGGAATATTCACCTCTGCGAGAGGTGGAAATTTCAAATCTTTAACATGGTCAACTTGAGCATGAACATGCGGTTGTAGCGCTGGGATCAGAAGGAGAATGAGAATCAAAAACCCTCCGACTTTGAGAAGATTCGACTGCACGTGCATTATTGTGGCCCTCCTGAAGCATTCATGTTGGTCTTGACTGGTTCTGAAGCTTCAGTTTCAATCATGCCAACGACACGATTGCTTTCCCGAAACGTCTGGGCGGCGACACGACGGATATCAGCTTTGGTGACGGAGTCTAATCGTTCAATGTATTTAAACAATTCACGCCAATCGCCGAATAACATCTGATAATCCGTTAAGTACATCGCTAAGCCCAAATTACTACCCAGTGCTCGAACGAGGCCCGCTTTCGCTCGAGTGCGAAACTTTTGCAATTCTTCATCTGACACATCTTCTGTTGTCAAACGTTGTAACTCGTCACGCAGGGCATTTTGTATGGTCGCATTACTCACCCCTCTGGCCGGCACACCATACGCGACCCAAAGATGAGGATACTTTTCCCCAGGGTAGGCACTGTAAGAACCGGCTGACACGGCAATTTTCTTGTCACGGACGAGTGACCGATAGAAGCGAGATGTTCGTCCATTTGTTAAAATGTCATCAATGGCATCAAAGACGGGTTGATCCTGATGTGTGACTGCCGGTTTGTGATAGCCTTCAAGATAAAATGGTTGAGAAGGATCTTTGAGCACCACGGTCTTTTCCGCAATGGCGGGCGGTTCAACGCTCCTGAGCGGCTCTGGTTTTGGCCCTTCTGGTATTCTTCCAAAGTACGTTTCCAATAGTGGAATAATTTTCTCCGCGTTCACATCGCCGACAATGGCCGTCACCATATTCGAAGGCACATACTGTTGACGATAAAATGCTTCCGCATCTGTCATGGTGTACGACTGAATATCGCTCGCAAACCCAATCACAGGATGATGGTAAGGATGGGCGATAAAGGCGGTCGAAATGAATTGCTCAAGTAACCGACCAATCGCGCGGCTTTCTGTCCGAAGACGTCGTTCTTCCATCACCACATCTCGCTCCTTATAAAATTCACGAAAGACCGGATGCAGAAATCGCTCTGATTCGAGATAGGCAAATAATTCAACTTTATTCGATGGTAACGCATAAAAGTACCCCGTCACATCGGCACCGGTAAATGCATTTAATGAGACGCCACCTTCACGTTCAATAATATCACCGAATTCATTTTTCACCACATACTGACCCGCCACCTTTTGCATGTGCTTAAAGTGCTCATAACGTTCTGTGACAATCTCAGGATCGGCATTCGCCTCGAATTTGGCCTGTTGATAGGATTGATAGGCGTCTTCAAGATTCTTGAGTGCCACTTTTTCTTCCTCGTAATTCGATGTTCCCAGTCGTGGAGTCCCTTTGAATGCCATATGTTCAAACATATGGGCCAAACCGGTCATGCCATTCTGTTCTTGCGCCGAGCCCACATTCACTCGCGTCATAAACGCAAAGACAGGTGCCGTCGGACGTTCAACAATAATGAACGTCCATCCATTTTTTAAAGTATGGGGAGTGACCTGCTTTGAGAATGATGCAAGATCTTGTGCAAAAACTTGGGAAAGAAGCAGAGGGAAGGAAAAAACCAATAGGAACATAAGTACAGGTAACGGGTTCCTTAGCACATATTTGAGAGATATCATCCTGTCATCACCTCATTCAAGAAAGTGGTCCATTAACTCTATCGTACCCAGTCAACAAGAAGGCTTGCAAGGTAAATGGAAAATGCCATTCATCATGATGTGGGGGGCATCATAGAAGATGGCTATGGTTCCGTTGCCATACATGATGCCTGAATAACTCAACGTTGCCGTTTGAATCATCCCATGAGGTCACCTCACAAATACTTAGCCATATCGATCATTATTCCACGGCAGTGCCGTATTCGAATAGCCACGAACCTCCCAAAACCCTTTTTGGTCTTGCTCTGTAAAGGTAATTTTTTTAATCCACTTCGCTCCTTTCCAGGCATAGAGTTTTGGAATAATCATGCGGGCTGGGCCTCCGTGCTCTCTTGAAAGCGGCAGATGGTTCCATTGATAAGCCAGAAAGACATCATCATCCCGACAGACGGACAGTGGAAGATTTGTCGTATATTCATCATAGGCTTCAAAAAAGACAAATTTCGCTGACGGAAGTGGACCAACAATATTCAACAGATGGCTGAAGTTGACCCCTACCCATTCATTGTCTAAACGGCTCCAGCTCGTCACGCAGTGAAAATCAGTCGTCAAGGTGACTGAAGGCTGTGCCTGAAAATCCTCCCAGGTCCAGAGCACTGGATTTTCGACTTGGCCGTCAATCTCCAACTTCCAGTCTTCTAGTGTGATGTCCGGTTTGAATCCAAGATCTAGAACAGGCCAATTATTGACTAAATGTTGCCCTGGCGGAACACGCGGGTCACCATAATCTTCATCGACTTCTCGGGCAGAGTCTCCCCGACCACGTTGCATCAGCTTCTGCTTCGCCCTGATAATTTTTTCATTGATATCCATATTCTTCAACGCTCCCGGCCTGTGATTGCTTCTAAGTCATCAGATGTTGGTTCCGAGACTTGTTAACATAAGAGTCAATTAAGACTTTATCTGATCAATACTATAGCGAAACCAACATAACATCCAGCCGATTCAAATACACCAACTCAGCGCGAAACACCGCTTCACACGTACGGACCTAATTGGAACGGCTATAGACGAGAAATCTTCTTCGTTCCTATAGGGAAACGAATCAGTACATGAGGCTACGTTATTGGACACCGTACGGTTATGGATAGGCCAAGAAATGTTAACTGCCGGAATCAACTGGCGGCAACGCTCCTAAGAAAGGAAACGTCCCGATATTTCGCAATTTGGTATTGGAAACAAGCCGATAGTCATCCTGCTCTGGCTGGACAAAGGTTGGGGCGACATTCAAATCTGTCTGACTTTGCCGATCGCGTGGTGCAGGAACGTTGGACTGTTCTTTGAGAAGATAGTTCGCATCATTGGCAAAGAGGACATTGAAGGAGAAGGTTGTTTGGCTTTGAGGAGAAAAAAGAAAGCCAATTTGACTCTCCGTCAGGATATTTCCATGTGCTTCTCCCTGACTCGCATCATGAAAGGCAATCCCTCCTCCGTTATGGACGATGGTGTTCTGAATAATTTTGGCCTTAGACGTATCATGAACCATAATGCCTTCGAACAAGCTCCGAGTAATGACATTGTGCGTTAACAATACGTGTGAGGTTCCCCCGATTGAGACGCCATGATCATTGTCATGAATGAAGTTTCCAATGAGACTGGCCTTGGAGTTGGCGAATGCGATTCCGGTTGTCTCGCTTCCGCCAATGACGCAGTCTTCGATCGTCACGTCTTCAACTTCCTGGCCAAACACCATGCCTTTGATATGAATCTGTTTTAAGAGAATCCCCCCTCCATTGAAAATTCCTAATCCTAAACCGCCATGTTGATTGACCGTGAGGTTATGAATTTCAACATTCCGTGCACCGTAGGGCCATTTCCCAATGTGAAGAGTACCAACACGTTTCAAGCCGGATAATACGACCAGGTCCATCCGCTCACCAATAATTTTGAGTCCCTCTTTGCTGTGAACGGTCACATCTTCAGCATACGTCCCGGCTTTGATCCAAATCGTATCGCCGGACTTTGACGCATCAATAGCTTCTTGAATGGAAATATAGGCACCGGTGCCATCCAGGGCCACAGTCCAATTGGCTTGATCCGGGGGATGAACAGTCGAAGGAGACGCGGCTAAACTTGATGAACGACCAGAAAATCCGACAACAAGACAAAGTGTCGCAATCATCAGCGTTATGCGATTAAGGTGTTTGACGTGCTGTAATGGAGAAATCATGAATAGTTGAGGCGGACGAAATAGGCTAACGTCTATGTTTCGAAAGAGTCAATTCCTTATCTGACTTCTTAGGCAATAACCCAAATGATCCCTGTGGGTCAAGCGAGAGTGGACTCCTGCTTCTAAGTGATGATTGTGACTGAGAAAAATCCTATGCTATGGTGCGATATGCTCATCGTGGGCTTAACGGGTGGTTTAGCATCAGGAAAAACAACCATTGCTCAGTTATTTAAGCAATGTGGTGCAGAGATTATTGATGCCGACCGCCTTACCCGAGAAATTGTCAAACCCCGGAGAGCAGCTTGGAAAGACATTATTCACACGTTTGGTCGAGAGATATTGACCGAACAGAACACGGTGAATCGAACGGCTCTGGCGCTCATGGTCTTTGGTCATCCTCGTAAACTCAAACAGTTAACAAATATTTTGTATCCTCGAGTGGCGCGTGAACAGGCTCGAATAGCTCGTCGGATTGGTCGCGAAAATCCGGACGCCGTCATTATCTATGATGCTGCGATGCTCATTGAATCAGAAGCATACAGGCGTATGGATCGAGTGCTCGTCGTGAATACTCCTCAATACATTCAAATTCAGCGTGCGTGCCAACGTACGGGAATGTCCAGGGATGAAGCAACACGTCGCATTCAACATCAGATGCCGCTTCGCAAGAAACTCCAATATGCCGACCATGTACTCAATGGTGCATTGCCTGTATTTCAGATACGTCCCAGCGTTCGAAGCTTGTATCGTGACTTTCAAGCGAAGGCACGACAGAACATGTAGCCATGGTGTCATGAATGAGAATCGTGCGATACCATTACCTTATATTCAGCTCGCCTAATGTAAGGGCGGACGAATGTTCCAAAGACAAGGAGTTGTTTCATGCATAATGTCGTCATTCTTGGATCAGGCCCAGCCGGCCTTACTGCAGCACTCTACACAGCCCGTGCCAATCTTTCGCCACTGCTTATTGATGGCTCTCAGCCAGGCGGACAATTAACGATCACCACCGATGTCGAAAACTTTCCTGGATTTCCTAAGGGCATAATGGGACCGCAGTTGATTATGGACATGCGAGCTCAAGCCGAACGATTCGGTACGGCGTTTCGCCAGGGACATGTCACGAAGGTCGATCTTAATACACGTCCGTTTTCTATCACGATAGATGACGAGGAAACGATTCAAGCGAAAACCCTGATTATTTCCACAGGAGCTTCAGCCAATCTCTTGGGGCTCTCCTCAGAAAGCCGCTTAATGGGCCATGGAGTCTCAACCTGTGCCACATGTGATGGATTTTTCTTCCGTGGGAAAGAGATTGTGGTAATTGGAGGAGGAGATAGTGCCATGGAGGAAGCGACCTTTCTCACAAAATTTGCGACTAAGGTCACGATTATCCATCGCCGTGATACGTTACGTGCCTCAAAAATTATGCAGGACCGTGCCGAAAAAAACGAAAAGATCACCTTTCGCTGGAACTCCACAATCGACGAAATGCTGGGTGACGATGTGGTGACCGGCATTCGCGTTCGAGATGTGAAGAGCAAACAAGTAGAAGATCTCTCCTGTGCTGGGATCTTTGTCGCGATTGGTCATACGCCTAATACCAGTCTGTTTCGTGGCTCCCTCGATATGGATGAGGCAGGCTATCTTGTGACGCAAGCTCATAGCTCGGCTACGAATATTCCTGGCGTCTATGCTGCCGGTGACGTTCAAGATTCTCAGTACCGGCAAGCCATCACAGCAGCAGGGTCCGGATGCATGGCCGCCATTGATGCTGAACGATTTCTTGAGAGTCACGAGTAATGCTGCAAAAGCAAGGCTCTTGATCGTCCGGTTGAACCTTGAGTAAGGAAAAATTGGCTTTTGCAACCGAGTATTACCCCAATAATCCCACTTGCATTACTTTTCGCACATGATGACTTCTTGAATGTTTCACGCACTCGTCCATTATCATGAAGTGGCACTCAAAGGAAGAAACCGAGGATTCTTTGAGCAACGGATGGTCCACCATCTGCGATCCGCACTGAAAAGTCTCAAGGCTATTCAAGTTGAGGCTTTACCCGGGCGAATTCGAATCAGCTTTCCCGAAGAAGATCTTTGGCAACGAATTCAAGAAACGTTGACTCGAACATTTGGTGTCACAAATTTTTCATTTGCGCGTTCAGCACCCATCTCACATACCTCGTCAGATTTGACGATCTTAAAGGATGCCATTCAGCGAGACATTCCAACTCATCCATTTAAGACATTTCGCGTCGTGACCAAACGAGCTGAAAAACGTTTTCCCATGACTTCGATGGATATCGACCGTGAAATTGGCGCATACCTTTGTGAGAAGACAGGCAAACGCGTGAATCTCACACAGCCCGACGTCACGGTCTACATTGAAGTGCTGAAAAATGAAGCCTATTATGCCTTCAACAAAGAACTTGGCCCAGGTGGACTCCCGGTTGGAACTGGCGGCAAGGTGTTGTGCCTCATGTCAGGCGGAATTGATTCACCGGTTGCAGCGTATCGAATGATCAAACGCGGGTGTCGGGTGGTCTTTGTTCACTTTCACGGGCGTCCGTATCTCTCCCGCGCGTCTGAAGAAAAAGTTCGTGATTTAGTGACGTTACTCACGTCGTATCAACTTTCCTCAACCTTATACCTAGTGCCATTTGGTGAAATTCAACAACAGATTGTCCTTGGTGCGCCTGCGCCGATCCGCGTGGTCCTCTATCGGCGTATGATGATGAGAATCGCCGAAGAACTGGCCCGACAAGAAGAGGCATGGGCTCTTGTCACAGGTGATAGTCTCGGACAAGTGGCTTCGCAAACTCCAGGTAACATTCAAGTCGTGAGTGAAGTCACGAACTTACCAATCCTTCGCCCATTAATTGGAATGGACAAAATTGAAATTACCACGCAAGCGCAAGCAATTGAATCATTTGAAACCTCGATTGAACCCGATCAAGACTGTTGTACGCTCTTTGTTCCCCCGCATCCGAATACGCGCGCACGACTATCCGACATCCTAAAAGTTGAAGAGGGTCTCGATATTGTCGGAATGTTGAAGCAAGG
>BQIX01000135.1 GCA_021604145.1 Nitrospirales bacterium | reverse complement strand
GTAAGACTTCTTTGAGTTCCTGCAACTCTTCTCGAAGGGGTGCGGCTTGGCTCTCTAATCGTTGGGTGAGTGTCACGGTATGCACATGTGGTGAGGCATCCTGACTGGGTGTGCCCACCCGGAGAATCTTTTCAGTGATAGCGTCGTGTTTGTCTTCGAATACGCCGTCGAGGGCGTGATCGACTGCAGCATTGGTGGTGGAGGAGAGTAGTATGCGTAGCTCATCGTTTAAGGCGGCGTGAAGGATCTGGCCGATGACTCTGGTCTTTCCAGTCCCAGGCGGACCCCAAATAAACGTGAGATCATTTTCCAAAGCCCGACAATAAGCCACCGACTGAGATGCATCGAGTGACACATCTTGAGGAGAGGTCTTGGAAATCGAAAGCGTCGTTGGTTGACTACTGCTAGAAAACGCTTTGAGAGCTAATGGTGTAGACCAGTCCTTGGGATGGCGAGCGATTGTTTGTAAGCGCTCTTGCAGTCGCTGCAGCAGATGGACAGAAGATATCAGGGGTTGGGCATCATCCGCCGAATCGGGATTGTCTTCTTGAGGCGCGAGTGCAAGATTTTCAATTGTTGGGCTTCGATGGGATACGTGGGATGTAGAGGACGTAGCGACAGATGAGCATGTCCCAACATGAGCCTCTAACTTGGAAATTTCTTCGGTGAGTGCTGAGTCAAACGAGTGAAGGAGCTGATCGAGCGAAGGGACTGACATAGTGCCTCCTGGGTTCGATTCAACAATTGACGCAGGCTGCAAAGGATTGCGCTCGGTACGAGCGCCGATTTGAGGGTGGAATTTTGAAATTGTGGAGTTCTTAAAAGCTAAAGACTTTAGAGGCCCTGGGAGGAGGAACTTGACTTTGTTTTCGTTAAATGCACCATATTGGTGTATTTGATCGAACTAGATTTGAAGCAGTGTGCCGCCAATCGCAGTAACCAGAGAGCATGGCTGTCATGGAGAATAAACATGTATTGCATGTAGACCAAGGGGTCGGTGATCAGGAGAAGAACGGTAGAGTGTTAAGGGGTTCTAGACACATGACTGCGAACGACCCTAATCGGACGTAAACGGACCGATATTTTATTAGGAATAAGATTTTTTGAACTCATTACAACTGAAAAAATGACTCAATCTTCTGAACTTACCGGAGGAGCCGGCTTTACTTTTGAGGATGCCGTATCCGCATCTTACCTAGCAGCACTACTGGGAGAAGAAAATGCTCCGGGTACTGGCGACCAAGTAGTTACAACAGTTGCACTTCAGCAATCTTCTTTTGGTGAGCCACTGGATGATTTGATCGTAGATACTGAGGCCGACGACAACAGCAGATCCCGATTAAGTCTTCAGGTAAAACGCTCTCTTACGGTTAGCGCCGCAAGAACGAATAAGGACTTTAGAGAAATTGTTCATAACAGCTGGAAGACACTTCAAAAAGATGACTTTCGAGTTGGGATAGATCGTTATGGGGGAGCAACAGGAACTATAGCAGAGGATAACTTTCGTAACCTTATAACAATATGCGAATGGGCTAGAGCGAGCAGTTCTGTTGCACACTTTTCCAGTAGATTTTCCCAAAAAGGCAATGCCAGCGAACAACATAAAATTATTAAAAACGAAATTTCAAAACTCCTTTCCGAGATAATTGAAAAAGAAGCGAGTGAGTCCGAGATTCACAATTTTTTCTCTCATTTTGTATTGATCAAATTCGACTTTCTCCACGAAGGATCGACAAACCAAGCTGACTTAATTAACCGCCTTCGCTGTATGCTCACGCCGGAAGATAATGTACACGCGCCTGATCTCTGGGCGCGGCTACGAGTCATTGCTCGAGAAGGTTCAGGGCGCTCTGCGGAATTTCAGAGGCATAACCTTCTTGCTAACTTGAAGGGTCAATATAGATTTAAAGGTATTTCATCGTTTGCAGAAGACTTATCAACACTTTCCCGGCTTGCTAGTGAGTGGTTGCGGGATATATCTAGCGATATTGGAGGCATTAAGGTAGAGCGGACATCACTGTTAAATGACATAACGAAATCAATTACCAAAAACCGGTTCGTACAAATCCGAGGACTCCCTGGAGCGGGTAAATCCTCGGTATTGAAGACTGTCGTGAAACAAAAGCTCGAAGGCGGGCCAGTCCTTTTCCTTAAATCAGATAGGCTGTCAGGTAACAGTTGGCAAGAGTTTGCGACTTCTATTGGGTTGCATATTAAGGACCCGGAAAATCTCTTATCTGAGATTGGTATTACTGGTAGTCCGTTGTTGTTTATTGATGGGATTGATCGTATTGAGCATTCTCAACGACGAATAGTTATGGATTTAATCGAAGCCATCATGTCCTCATCAGCTCTTTCCGATTGGCATATTGTAGTTACCGCACGAGATGCTGGGATTGAGCCGCTAAGAACTTGGCTTCCAGGAGCATTATTTCAGGCGCCGGGCATCTCAACCATTGATACCAGACCTTTTAACGATGAAGAATCAAATAAATTAGCCGAGCTATTGCCGGCATTACGTGGAATTCTATTTGGCAACGATCGTGTTCGGGAAATAGCACGAAGGCCATTTTTTGCGTCCATACTGATTGAAGAATTAACGTCATCCCAAAATGAAGGCACTTTTCTACCTCAATCGGAAATTGATCTGATAGAAAGGTGGTGGATTCGTGGAGGATACGATGCTGGAGATACTTTGGCAACTAAGCGGCAACGGGCTTTGATTGATCTTGCTAAAAATTACATTCGTCGCATTGGGCGCCCCATCCAGCAGTCTAACTTGATGACAGACACTGTAAATATTTTGGATGATCTAATATCTGACGGCATTTTACATGTAGTTCGACCCGGACACACGATTAAGTTTGCTCATGATATATTTTTCGAATGGAGCTATGTTCACCTTCTGATCGATAGAGATGATCAATGGGTGAATGAAATTATTGATGCGGGTGAGCCACCATTCCTGGGCCGAACAGTTGAACTTCTTTCACAGACTAAGTTTATTCTCGATGAAGATTGGGAAGAGAATTTCAATCTTATAAGTCAGTCAAAACTACGCCCGCAATGGTATCGTTCATGGCTGATTGGTCCTTTTGAAATCCCAAATTTTAGAGATAAGCAGTCGTTACTTGAAAGCATTGTTTTCGCTGAGAAATACAGATTGCTACGTAAATTGCTAGTTTGGTTCCAAGCTGAAAGAACCGCACCAAATGCACTGGTTTTGAGTGGAGAACTATGTCCACCAGACTACCAGAGAAACCAAATCATTCTAATCGCAGACGCTCTAGGCTGGCCTTCTAATATAAATACATGGTCACGTCTAATCTATTGGCTAAAGGGGAATGTTCCTAATTTTCCAAGTAAGGTGATTCCGCATGTCATATCAGTTTTTGAGGTTTGGCAAAATATGTTTGCCGACATTAATAATGCAATCTCCAAGTACATCGTCAACCAATGCTTGGCTTGGCTGAATGATATTGAAGAGAGGCAATACCCCAAAGAATTTACAACAGATCAGGGGTTCTGGAATGACTTAGATAGAGATGAATTGCAGGATATTGAAAAAACGTTACGCACAATTGTCCTGCGGTCTGCTCGGGTGTTTGCTGATGTAGTCCAATCATATTTAGAGAAGATAGCTCCACATAAGAGAATAAGACATAATGTCTATAGCGATATTATTCGCTTTTCCCAGATTTTATCCGAATCCCACCCAGAGTTGTTAGCAAACATTGCTAGACAGGAGTTAATGAATGAACTTCCTGAAGACCGCCTTTTAAGGAAACAGAAAGAACAGAGGGAGCAAGCAGAAACAATTCGAAAAATTCGTGAAAAACCTGAAGAAGAAAGAAGTCAGTCAGATGAGTTAATGTTATCAGGTCCCACCCATTTCATTTCGTCAAATTTTTCTTCCCATGATTGGAAAGACCTTTCGATCGGACGAACTCATCAGGACTATTTCCCCGCATCTCCATTGAGAGAACCTTTTCATTCTCTATTTAAGTTAGCACCAAACATAGCATTGAATTTGGTACGTGATATTTCTAACCATGCGATCACTACTTGGCGGCAATTGCATAATCTCGATTACGAACGTCGAGGCAACCCCATTCCTGTAAAGTTATCCTTCCCATGGGGAGATCAACAATTTTGGGGAAACTTTCGAGAATATATGTGGTTTCGTGGGTGGTGGGGACCCCAAGCTATCCAGTGTGCTTATCTAGCGCTTGAGTCTTGGGTCTTTAACGAACTGGAGAATGGGAAATCACCCGATCACATCATTGAAACTGTTGTCAAAGGTCATCATAGTGTTGCTGCTCTTGGCATCGCTGTTTCTATTTTGTTGCACACAAATCATATCACTGAAGTTACATTACAACTAATCTCATGTCAGTGGTTGTGGCACGCTGATCTTCATCGGTTAGCTGCAGAGCAAAGTAACAGCTCCTCCAGTTTAATCGGATTCAATAATACGCCTCTTCATAAAACACATATAGAAGCTATGCAAAAAAGCAATCAGTTGGCTGTTCGCAGGTCTGAGCTCAGACAATTAACCCCTTTATTTGTACTATCCAGTGAAATGAGGATTAGGGATCATGCTCAGAAAGCTATAGAGAATTTCCCTAGCGAACTACCATTTATATATGAAGAAGAAAAGGGGGACAAACAACAATGTGATGCGCTCAAGGCTACGGCAGAAAATTGGGCTGAGTGGGGGCATCAGGAAAATTACACAACCAAACCTCATCCAAAAGACAAAAGTCTCTCTGTTATTCAACTTGAAAACCCAAAACTTAACGAGCCAGAAGCAATATCTGCATTAGAACGTCATGAGAAAATGACCCATGAACTTATTCTTTGGAATTGGGTTAATAAGACGTTCCAAACTGGAAAGATTCCAGGAGATTTTAAACTTTCCCAGGCTATTGATAGTGCAAAACAAATCGATAATCCAGAACTTTTTCAAGGCCGAAACACAGGGGAAACCTCAGATTTAAAGTTAGGCGCGATCGCCGGAATTGCAGCAATTGCTCTTTGCATTCGTGATCTATCGACGAAATGCGAACGAGACTGGGCTCGAGAAGTGATTGGGCGGGCCTTTGATACTCCCGAGATCCAGGATCACTGGTCCTCAAGCTCAATTATACCTTGGCATCCTTGCATATTTGTTGCACGTGCGTTGGCTGGGGAAATTAAAGCAAACCAAAATTCAGATGAATCTAAACAGCAGCTAATGAGGCTTGCAGGCCATCCTCTAGAGCAAGTTTCGTTGGAGGCTATACGGTGCATATTTGACTGTTGGGATGCTGATTCACGTTTTGCATGGACCGGACTCGATTTAGCAATTAAGCTCTCAATTGGCTCAAGAAAACACGGAGTTCGATCGGCTTATGGCTACGATCCTGCTTATGATCAAACGAATCGAGAAAGTGCAATATCAACTGCAATAACAAGCAATTTAGGGAAAGGAGATTATGCAAAATTAACTTCATTGCCAACTGCTTGGGTATACGCTCCAAGGGAGAATTTATATAGCAAAAGGCAAGACCAAGAACCAACCTGGCAAGATCCTGATATTTTCTGGAGATGGGACTATGCACCAAAAGTTTTAAAGTTAGCGCCGATTGCCAAGATAATGAGCGATGAAAGGTTGCGACCTCACTTCTTGGACCTTTGTGATCAGCTCCTTGAATGGACGTTAGAAAGGATTAACCCTTCATGGATGGAAGACAAAAGAGCTAGGCGAGATAGGAGTAAAATCGAGTTACTTGAGTGGCGACACGATTTAGCAAGCATCCTTGCTTTCGTTTCAAGTCATTTATCAGCAGCAGAAGTTTATGATCGATTCTTAGAAAAGTTTTTTAAGCTCGACGATGAGCTTTGCATGTCTTTTTTAGCAACATTTGTTGATCATTTTATTTGTATCCAAATTCTAGACTCTCAGGATATTTCAAGTGAGACCATTAAGATCATAGATATTTGTATCGATCGAACCCTTAAGGACGATACATTCAGAAGATCAGGGTACAAGGATAGCGAAGTGTATGGCTTCGATATGCCCAATCTCATTCGCTCTTTGTTGTTTATACAGGTATCAGATGCACCCGGTTCGTGGCGTTTTGCTAATGGTGACTGGAAAGATGTTGATAAAATAATACCTTTTGTTAGTAAATTCATTGAAGTTGCTGGTTGGAAACCACTTGTTGCAGATAGCTTCTTAACACTATGTGAACGTTCATCAGAGAGCTACCCCTCAGCTATATTCGCAGATCAAGTTTTCTCAATCCTTAAAGATGAAATACTATTGCCTACTGGCTGGAATGGAGCCGCATTGCCTGCCCGTATCGCGGGTTTAATACAAATCTTTGCTGAGAGAGATTACCCATTGCCTATAGAAACTGCCCAACAGTTTCTTCATATTCTTGATTTCTTAGTAGATATGGGAGATCGTCGAAGTGCAGCACTCCAGCAAAGTGAAGCATTTAAGGATGTACAAATACACTAACGACTTTCTCTTGTGGAGCGTGAGTGTCCGCTTTGGGTTGTGAGTTCAACTGGTCGCTGCAACACAGGCATGAAATTTCTCTGCTGGTGTTTCGTAGTGTAATGTTTTTCTCGGGCGCTCGTTCAACTGCCGCGCCACCTTATTGAGCTGGGCTTGCGTATAGATGGATAAATCGATTCCTTTTGGTAAGTACTGCCTGAGCAGCCGGTTCGTATTCTCATTGGAACCCCGCTGCCACGGGCTCTTGGGGTCACAAAAGTATACCGTAATATCGGTCGCGAGGGTGAATTGGCGATGATTCGCCATCTCAGTGCCTCGGTCCCAGGTCAAGGATTGATACAACTCGGTGGGGAGTCGCTGGGCATGTTTCACGAGGGCCGCCGCCACGGTTTCCGCATCCTTCTTTTCTATTTTGGCCAACATGACATACCGCGACTGACGTTCGACTAAGGTCGCAATATAGCTGTTGTGAGTTCCGCCAATGAGATCGCCTTCCCAATGCCCCGGGACCGCGCGATCTTCGACGGAGGCGGGCCGGTCCTTAATCGAGACGGCATTCGTAATTTTCCCCAGGCCTTGTCGCTTCAGACTAGAAGACTTTGATCGTCGAATGGCTCGTTGGGTTCGAAGACAGTTCTGCAGCTCCTTTTTCAAGACGCCTCTCGCCTGAATATACAGACTGCGATAGATGGTTTCGTGGGACACGCGTTTTGGTTCGCTATCAGGGTATGTTCTCTGCAACCACCCGGCGATTTGCTGTGGGGACCACTGCTGCTGCAGCTTTGCCGCGACGACTTTCGCTAAGAAGCGATGACGAGCCAGCTTGCACCGTTTGGGCCGATGCGCTCGATCCCAAGCGGCTTGATCTGCCACCGAAGCTCGATAGCCATCATACCCCCCATTGCGATGGAGTTCACGACTGATTGTTGAGGGCGATCGTTTTATCTGCAGAGCAATACCGCGAATAGACTGATTGCTGGCTACCCCACGGGAAATCTCTTCGCGTTCCGATAGGCCCAAGGCTAATCGTGATCGCTTTCTTGTGGGAGGGCAAATACCCCCGCTAGGCTCAAGAAGAGAATAAATCGAGGAGGACTGTCTCTCAAAAAGGCGACCAATCGAACTCATGGATTCGCCTCGTTGCCATCGATCCCAAATGTCCGCACGTTGTTCAGCGCTGTAGTAGATTCTGGTTCGGTGTTTCATCGTGACACTCCATCTCTAGAAGATAAGATAAAGTGTTGCGTTGATCAATTGAACTCACAGCCGTAATGTGACGGTCGTTATTTTTTAAATCCCCTGGTTTTATGAGAGTTTGGGCGTTTTTAGCATCATGCTTATTGGCCCGTTCTTTACTCGGAGATCTCCTAACTCTTCCAAAATTTCGTTGCACTGATCCAAGTGAGCCTCTTCAATACCTTTTTCTAATTGTGAATGATTCTGACAGAACTTGCGAATACGATTACTCAAATGGCGTATGAGGGCTTGTTCCGCGAATTCATAGGACCAATATTCTTCTTTAATGGCCTGATCTATAGAGCCGTGGTGGTTGAGGAAGAATCGGACTTGTCCGCCGTAACTAAATCGCGTTTCAATTGTAAAGTGGCAATCCTGATCTTGATGATGTTCGAGTACGATCGTGCGATACCACAAAGCCATGAGCTTTGAAATGACTTGTCTCGGCTCGAAGAAAGTATCTGAAGAAACAGGAGTGTGATGCAGGTTCATGGCAAACCCCCTGTGAAAGTGAAAGAGCGTGAGGAGACTCGGCTAGGAACTGAGCATGATGCAGAGGACGTTAAAAAACGATTCATGCCTAGACGAGGCTTAAAATTCGTTTAGAGCTGTGGGTCGCCTCCAATGCCGCTCACTGCACAGGGGGCAAATCCAAGCCATCACGATGATGGCGGAACTGTTATCATGCATGCATCGCTCTCGGCTGAAGAGTAAGCTTGCATTGCCGCATTTCGAACAGTGATCCGGTGTTTCCGTGTACCAATGTTGGGGAGGCAGAGACTCTGGGGATATTCGACGGAATCTTCGCGAGGTTCCCGTTACTAAACCGCTGCTCATGTGTGCCTCCTTGTGACGTTACTTATCGGAGGATGAGTGAGCATCAACAGTCGA
>BQIX01000134.1 GCA_021604145.1 Nitrospirales bacterium | reverse complement strand
ATACAAAATTTTCTGGATAGGCGGTGGAATACATGACCCGATGCAAGCACCTGTTTTTTGCGCTGTTGATTGTTCTTATGTCTAGTCTGCTCTTAGGCTGTCCTCGGCCTGATGTCATTGTTCCTCCTGGACCTCCAGAAGAAGGATTTCTTTTGGGCCCGGAAGATGTATTGGATGTGGTGGTGTGGAAGAATGAAGATCTTTCCAAGGAAGTGGTCATTCGTCCAGATGGGAAGGTGTCGTTACCATTGATTGGAGATGTCCCTGCGGCAGGGCTGACGGCTGATCAACTTGCAGAAGAAATTGAAGAACGGTACAAGGCGTTTAAGGAAAATCCAGCTGTGTCCGTAAATGTCATTGAAGTGAATAGCTACTATGTTTTTGTTGTTGGTGAGGTCAATAGCCCTGGAAAGCTCCAGATGAAATCCTATACGACGATTTTACAAGCGGTATCTCTCGCCGGAGGATTTACGCAGTTTGCCTCACAGAATGATATTCGGATTATCAGAAATGTGTTGAATGGTGATGGGAAAGTCAAGGAATTGCGAATTCCTGTCAGATATGACGATCTTATTTCAGATGATGGTGCAGCCTACAACGTAACTTTGCAGTCGGGGGATACCATTGTCGTTCCCTGACTCCGACTCGTTGATAGAAAGCGTCCAGAGACTCAATGAATTACTGCGAAATCGATAGTTTTTGAATGTGTTGATTATGAACTGAGGGTGAGCACTTTATCTTAGGGGGACGATTCGTCTTGTAACACGTATGGAATCAGGAAACATCACCAATTCAAGTAGTGCAAGCGGCGGCGATAATCTCATGATCCAGGCATATTTGGAAGAACTTCTGGATATTGCCATTCGCCGGAAGTGGCTGATTATGGGCATCGTGTTTCTTTGCACGGTTGCGTCTGGAATCTTTGCGTGGAATCAACCTGAATTGTATCGATCCTCTACGACCATATTAGTTGAACACCAAAAAATCCCAGGTAATATTGTGAGACCGATGGTTGCGGATGGCGTGGCTGAGCGGGTGTCAACCATCACGCAACGAGTGCTGAGTCGTACGAGTCTTCAAAAGGTGATAGAAGAGCTGAACTTATACCCTGAAATTATTAAAAAAGATGGCTATGATGCTGTGATTGCGGCGTTAGCCAAAAACGTCACATTGGAAACCAAGGGATCTCGAGGCCGCTTAGAGTCATTTACGATTTCCTATGCGCATGGCGATCCGATGACGGCCATGAAGGTGACTTCTAAAATTGCTTCTCAATATATTGATCAAAATTTGAAAATTCGTGAGCAGTTTGTTGAAGGTGCGTCCGAGTTTTTGAATCAGGAGTTAGAGATTGCCAGAAAAGAATTAGACGAAAAGGAAAAACTGTTAAGTGAATTTAAATTACAGCATGTTGGGCAGCTTCCTGGGCAATTAACTACTAATCTTCGAAGTTTAGATCGTCTCCAAGCAGAGAAAGAGTCCATTCAGGAATCCTTGAATAACCTGAGTACGAGAGTTGAACTGACCAAAAAGTCCATTCGTGATTATGAGGCCATGGCCGGGACTATGGCGGATATGTCGAGTTTTAATCCGATTCAGGGAACAAGTGAGCCAGTCGATCCGCTTGCCCATCGTCTGGGGGCAATGAAGGAAGATTTGGCCAAAATGTTGGTGGAGTATACTGAATCCTATCCAGATGTCATTTCATTGAAGAATCATATCAAACGGCTCGAAGCTGAAATAGAGGAAAGAGGGACGCTCAGTTTGGGGACAGAAGATTCTCTTGCTGACGATTTCTTGACCGATGGATTGGGCGAGGCGGCTCAAAAGTTTGATCCGTACCTTCAAGACTTAATCAACACCCAAGCCGAACTCAAAATGCAAATACAAACCCTGAAATCTCGGGCCAAGAACATCAATGTTGATATGGCAAAGTACCAGAAAAATATTGAAGTGACTCCGCAATACGAACAAGAGTTGCTCGTGTTGCAGCGTGATTATGCCAATATGCGGGAAAATTACCAGCGTTTGCACGAAAAACAGCTCAGTTCTCGAATCTCTGAAAATTTGGAGAAACGTCAGAAAGCGGAACGATTTCGAATATTGGATCCTGCGAATTTACCCACCATTCCTGAAGGTCCTCCTCGATATCTTATCGTTCTCGCCGGGTTTGCTGTTGGATGTGGTCTGGGGTATGGTTCAGCTTTTGCCCTGGAACAATGGAAACCGACATTTCGCCGTTCAGAAGATGCGGAGGTGTCTATTGGACTGCCCATTCTCGCAACCATTCCGAGTTTTCAAATCGCGTATGGGAAGTCGTTTAAGAGTCTGTCGCATGCTTCATCAGACTTTAGCTCTGGACATCTTGATGAACGGAGTTTGAGTCCTCAATATTTACCGCAGGGTTTTCCTGCAAAGACGACGAATGGGAAATCTGGAAATCATTCGAAAAATGGTTTTCCTCAGGAACTTGGCCTGGTGGCCAAGTGGAGGCCTGGCTCGATTGTCGCTGAGCAATTTCGAGTGGCGGCGACGAGGCTGAATCTCATGCATTCAAGTCAAGAAAGTACGGTTGTGCTCGTCACAAGCTCCATGAAAGGTGAGGGAAAAACGTCAACCGTTGCGAATCTCGCCTACACATTAGCGAATGATCTGAATGAACCCACGCTCGTTATTGATTGTGATTTTAAGCGGCCGGCTGTTCATGAGCTCATGTCTATCGCCAGTGAGCCGGGTCTTGCCGAATATTTTCATGGGGAAGAACCACTTGAGGCCTGTATGCATCAAGTCTCTGATGGTCCACTTTGGATTCTTACTGTCGGAAATATCAAAGAGTTTCCTGTCCCTCTGTCAAAGTTTCCCCAACTGGCCTCTGTCATTAATGCCTTAAAGCCGCGGTTTCGGTATATCTTGTTAGATGCTCCCCCAATTCTCCCGTTAGCTGATATCAATGCATTAACCGGCCTGGCTGAAATCCTCCTCTTTGTCGTTCGATCCGGAAGTACGCCGAAGGATGTCGTCATGAAAGCCACGGATATGTTAAAGACGACGGCACAGGCTCGTTTAATCTTGACCGATGCATGGTCTCAAGGGATGCCCTATTATGTGCGACAAGGGTATGAGGTCCCGTATGCTATTGGCGAAAGAGGATGATTGACTCTCATTTAGGTGATTTACCGAATGTGATGTCGGGGCACGTTGGCTTTATTGAGCGGCTCTTTGAAGCCTTAGGTCTCCGAAGGAGAGTCCTAATCCTTGGTGATGGGGGATTAGCCAGTAATCTTGCCAGAGTGTTGGTCACCCATGGGCGAAGTCGATTTGATGTGATTGGGTTCTTATCGAAGAGCATGGCATCGGTTGGTACGGCATCTTCCATTCCTCCAGTCATTGGGACCATTGACCAACTGTTTGAACTCACTGAAAATCATCGTGTGCAAACGATTGCCGTCTGCTTTGAAGATCGACGCGGAACGATGCCGTTAGATGCATTGCTGGATATTAAATCCCTCGGTGTTGAAGTTGTTGATGGCCATCGGATGTATGAGGCAGAGTGTGGACGGCTGAGTATCGATGAGCTCAAGCCAAGCTTTTTAATTTTTTCACAAGGGTTTCGACGGAAGCCTGTGGTGATGGTGCTCAAGCGGTTAGTTGACATGGTGGGTGCATCCTTAGGGCTCTTTCTGCTTGCTCCCCTTCTTCTCATGATTGCAACTCTTGTCAAGTTGGACTCGAAAGGGCCAGTGTTTTATCGGCAAACTCGAGTGGGACTTCATGGCTACCCCTACGTGCTTCGAAAGTTTCGTTCTATGAGACATAATGCGGAAGATGATGGGGTCAAATGGGCTTCTGTTTCAGATGATCGTGTCACGAGGGTTGGTTACTGGCTGAGACGGTTGCGATTAGATGAACTTCCACAATTTATAAATGTGTTGAAGGGCGAAATGAGTCTCGTGGGGCCAAGGCCTGAACGTCCGCATTTTGTGCAAGAGCTTCGGACGTTTATCCCATTTTATGATCTTCGTCATACTGTGCGCCCCGGGATCACGGGATGGGCTCAAACATGTTTTCAATATGCCGCCTCATTGGAAGACTCGCATATGAAACTGCAATACGATCTTTATTATGTCAAAAATCTCTCTCTCTGGCTTGATATTCGCATATTGCTTCGGACCTTTCATGTGGTCTTGCTTGGGACAGGAGCGCGTTAGAGCTTTTAACGGAGTGTGAAACGTGATTCATAGTTTAAGTTTTGATATTGAAGAACACTTTCAAGTTGCGGCATTCGATTGCCCTGCTCGGCGTCGACATTGGGAGGTTCTTCAAAGTCGAGTCGAAAAAAGTACGGACACGATTCTTACTTTGCTAGATTCGGCGAATGTCAAAGCGACTATGTTTATTTTGGGATGGGTGGCCGAGCGACATGCCGATATGGTGAAACGTATTGCGGATGCCGGACATGAAATTGCCTGTCATGGGTATTCGCATGAACTGATTTCAGTGCAAAATCCAGCGACGTTTCGTGAAGACGTGCGTTGTGCTAAAAAGATTCTTGAAGATATTACGGGACAGGCGGTGCTCGGCTATCGCGCTCCAACCTTCTCGATCACGAAGGAAACAACATGGGCCTTGCCGATTCTTGTAGAGGAAGGATTTCTGTACGACTCAAGTATCGTTCCGGCCATGCATGATTCATACGGGATTCCTGATGCCAGTCCGAGTTTGCATTCTCTCGATACGAGTGCAGGGATGCTTTGGGAGGTCCCGCCGTCTACCTGTCAACTTGGCTGGACGCGGATCCCAGTGGGAGGAGGTGGATATTTTCGTCTTTTCCCATATTCGATATTTCGCTGGTTTCTTACCAAAGTTGAACGGGAAGGACATCCCTTAGTGATGTATTTCCACCCCTGGGAACTTGATCCTGAGCAGCCCAAGATGAATGGTTCGCTCCTTTCTAAGTTTCGTCATTATGTCAATCTCCAGAAAACGCAAAAACGGATGACGTGGCTTCTTCAGGATTTTCGTTTTTCCCCAATTCGTGAAACACTCCCTTCCTTCTCTCCCTCTTTAGATCCTCAATCAAGCTCTGGTCAACGACATGAAGAGATTGAGTCATGTGCAAGTCTGCCTAGTCATTCGGACTCAGCCAATAACTATACGCCTAAATAGGTATTGCCTCACTGATAGTCTCGTGAATAACCTTCATTCTCTTCATACATGATCTGCGCAAGTTCATGTTTCTTTCCCTTGAGCCGTAAGTCTATGTTTTGTTGTAAATAACAAATCAAAGTGTAGATGTGCTACTAACGCGTATGTTGCTTTATGCCAGACTTGGTCTCGTCGGTTAGTTCTGGGGAAAAGTTCGTGTATGGCCATAGCGTCTTTTATTACTCGAAATGTATTGAACAAAAATTTCAAGACACTTATCGCTCATCATCAATTATTGTTTTTTCATCAAGGCCTGCCGTGATGATCATATTGATTTTACAGGAAATATCTTAGACTGGTGAATTTGTGTTTGTATGGCTGATCCGGAAGTGACTGTGTGATCTGGTGTTTTTGTTCTCATTCTTGATACCTTTTTACTCAGAATAGCTCTAAAGACGTTAAAATGTCAGTCAAATGACGGACATGTGTGTCGACGGATATGCTCACTCATGAACTGTGAAGTCATTTGTCAAGGTCACATCTGATGGTCGTGGTGTCTTTAAGAAGACCTTCAGAAAGGCTTGATGTCATGTGGCAAGAATTTTTGAACCTATGAATATTTTATTTCTCGCTCCTCACCCTTTCTATCAAACTCGAGGCACTCCCATTGCTGTCGACTTGATGTTGCAGGTGCTGGCTGAGCGGAAGGAGTCGGTCGACTTACTGACCTATCATGAAGGAAGTGATGTAGAGTATGACCAATTGACTGTGCATCGAATTCCAAACATGCCGTTTGTGCAAGGTATCCCTCCAGGTTTTTCTTTCAAGAAACTCATTGCTGATGCCCTGATGACGGTACGAGCAGTTCAGCTATCATGGAAGAAGCGGTACCACATTGTTCATGCTGTGGAGGAGTCTGTGTTTATCGCTCTGTTCCTCAAGCTGTTGTTTGGCGTTCCGTATGTGTACGACATGGATTCTTCCTTAGCCCAGCAAATGGTTGAAAAGTTTCCTACATTAAAGTCCGTGGCCTTTATTCTCAATTACCTTGAGTCAGTCGCCTTGAAACATGCTCTTGTCGTTGTGCCTGTCTGTGATTCTCTTGGGAAAATTGCATTGAGTCATGGTCACCCTCATGTCCTGACACTCCATGACGTGCCCATGTTGGAGAAGAACAAACCATTAGAGCCTGACTCGCTTGGCCATCAATTTCAACATGACCGATTAAGAGTGATGTATGTCGGGAATTTGGAAATGTATCAGGGTATTGATTTGCTCTTAGATAGCTTTTCTCTTATTTCGTCTCAAGCGGATCATGTGGACTTAGTTATTGTGGGAGGCGAAAAGACTGATATTCAGAAGTATCAGCAAAAATCCAATGATTTGGGCATGCGAGGGCGAGTATCTTTTTTGGGCCCAAAACCAATTTACCGCCTGGCCTCTTTCCTTGCCGAAGCCGACATCTTGGTTTCCCCACGCATCAAGGGTCAGAATACCCCGATGAAGCTGTATTCCTACCTTCAAAGCGGCAAACCTATTGTAGCAACGAATTTGCCAACACACACCCAAGTGCTCAATCGAGACGTGGGCATACTTGCTGAACCGTCCCCCGATTCATTTGCCGAAGGTATGCTGTGTTTGATCAATGATCAAGATCTTGCGGTCAAGGTTGGAGAAGCTGGTAAGCAGTTAGTCGAACAAAAGTTTAGTTATACGGCATTTTGCGAAAAGGTGAATGATCTGTACGGCTGGCTTGGAAAAGTGGTGACGGGTAAATTAAAGAACACTTCATTGCCTGGGTGACGATGCTTGAGGGGGAGCCATTCATTGATACATGTTTATCTTACGATCATTAACAGCCTACGCGAGTGTCTGGGTGAGAGAGAATGTGCGATGGTAACGGTTGAGGCTGGGGTTCCTTATTTTGGATGATACCCTTACAATACGAACGTGAAATATTCACGATCAATACACAATAATGATGAGGTTGAAGGAAAAATAGACGAATGGCTGTCTTTCCAATGATTTCTCGAGCAGGCTTTACCAAAACTCAGAAAGTCGGAAAGTCATTATGCCAATCAAAGATAATGCTGGCCGTCATCGAAATGACGCAGTGGCCTTTTTGCTTAATGAGCAACCAGTTATGGCCGATAACTTGTAAGAGATACGCAAGGCGAGTATGGGAATAATGAAGGTCGAGGTATCATGATTTCGGCGAAGCCCGAACAGGCGATTGCCAAAAAGCCGCTCGTTAAAAGTTTAGCAGAAACAGAGACCTCGGCTTTAAAGAAGTACCAGATGTTTTTTGTCGGTTCTTCTCGTTTTGGCACATTGTTAAAGTTTGAACTATTGACGATGTTGTTTGGGTCGCTCCCAGGCGCGCTTGGTCTGTTGCTCAGAAAGCAGTTTTTCCCTTCACTGTGTAAAAAGGTGGGAGCGGGCGTGGTCTGGGGAAGAAATATTTCCCTCCGTCATCCTGGGAAGATTGAGCTTGGTGCCCGGGTGGCGATTGACGATTATTGTCTGGTGGATGCGAAAGGCAGTGAAGCCCACGGGATCACGATTGGCAACGATGTCTTGATCGCGCGTAGTTCGATCATACAGGCCAAAAATGGACCTATTGCGATCGGAGACTCGTGTTCAATCGGGAGTCAATGCCAGTTGAGTTCGGTTGGAGGCATTACCTTAGGGCAATCGGTCATGATGGCGGGACAATGTTACATTGGTGGCGGACGTTATCATACTGCTGACCGAGCGATCCCGATGATGGAGCAAGGACTCTACTCTCAAGGTCCAGTGATTATCGGAAACGATGTCTGGATTGGTTCCGGGGTGATTGTTCAGGATGGGGTGCGGATCGGAAATGGATGTGTAATTGGATCGGGAGCTGTGGTGACTGAAGATATTCCTGATTTTGCCATTGTCATTCCTAATCGAAAGCTCCTGTTCCTTCCTCGAGGTGAGTCCTTAGCATAGCTGGTATCCCTAGAATGTCTCGATCTATGTATAACGGAACGGATAAGCGATGATTTCTGAAAAGTCGACACCAGTGAGTTTACAGCTTTATGCGAAAGCCATACTCATTCGAAGCGTTGAGCAGAGGCTGCTTGAATTATTCAAAGAGGGACGGTTGTTTGGGACCGTTCATACCTGTATTGGTCAGGAATGGACTGGAGTGGCCGTCGCGGAGTCGCTCAAAGATGGAGACCTGATTTTTAGCAATCATCGATGTCATGGTCATTATTTAGCAAAAACTGGTGATGTGGAGGGTCTGATCGGCGAGATTATGGGCAAACAGAACGGGATGTGCGGCGGTCGGGGAGGCAGTCAGCACATTTGTTCTCAGGGATTCTATAGTAATGGAATTCAAGGTGGAATTGTCCCGGTGGCTGCAGGTCTTGCTATGGCTCAAAAAATGACGGGAACGGGGTTCATTGCGGTCGTGTTTATTGGAGATGGCACGTTGGGTGAGGGTGCGCTTTACGAAACACTGAATATTGCCTCCAAGTGGGAGTTACCGCTTCTGGTTGTCCTGG
>BQIX01000133.1 GCA_021604145.1 Nitrospirales bacterium | reverse complement strand
AAACGTGGCGTCGATGTCGTGGTCGCGACGCCAGGCCGGGCATTGGATCACATTCGACGCAAGACTCTTCAATTGCAAGACCTGAAAATTGTCGTCCTGGACGAAGCCGATGAAATGCTGAATATGGGGTTTGCAGAAGATCTGGACGCCATTCTTCAGCAAACACCGACAGAGAGGCAAACCGCATTATTTTCGGCCACCATGCCAGCCCGCATTGCCTCCATTGCACGACGTCATTTACAAAATCCTGTTGAAATTAAAATTGAAAAAGAAGAAGTCAAAACCGGGGCGGTTCCCCGTGTACATCAGATTGGTTATCTTGTTTCGAGACAATACAAAATTGCGGCCCTTGCAAGAACTTTAGAGATGGACAGCCCAAAGTCGGCACTCATCTTTTGCCGAACCCGTCTGGAAGTCGATGAACTCACCTCTAAACTGAATAGTCGTGGCTATCAAAGTGAAGGTCTTCACGGAGGTATGAGTCAGGTCCAACGGGATCGCGTCATGAACTCATTCCGCTCAGGAAAAACTGAACTGCTCGTGGCCACCGATGTCGCCGCACGAGGGTTAGATATTTCACACGTGTCACATGTCATGAATTACGATGTGCCGTCATCTCCCGAAGCGTATGTGCATCGCATCGGACGAACTGGCCGGGCAGGACGTGCCGGTACAGCCATAACGTTCATCGAACCGCGCGAGCGCTGGCTCCTGCAGAACATCGAACGACGCACCAAAACAACAATTGAAATGGCGAAACTTCCAACGGTAACCGACCTCCAAGCCAAACGATTGAAACGCATCGAGAGCTTAATTCAAGAGACTCTCAAAGCGAAACGTTTTGATCAATTTGCAAGTGTCGTCAACACACTTACCGAAAAGTTTGATCCAGTCGATGTGGCCGCTGCTGCGATTCAACTGGCTGCCGGATTGAAGAAGGGAGAACAACAGGACGAAGACATCCCTTCTCTCTCAGGCCACGCTCAAGATGTCCCGCAGAGATCTCGACGCGGGAGACGAGAAATGTCCGACAGCCCTCGCACTGAAAAGCCGCGGAGGAGATCAGAAAGATCCCTCGGCAGACGAGATCCTACGGCTCGAACAACTGGCATGGTCACGTTGCAATTCGGTGCGGGCCGAGCAGCAGGCATTCGACCAGGAGATCTTGTCGGAGCAATTGCCAATGAAGCCAAGTTAAACTCGAATGTCATCGGTCCGATTAAAATTTCAGAACAATCTTCACACGTGAAAGTTCCGGAAGAACTCGCCAAAGGCATTATTAAGGCGTTCGGTCGTACACGACTGAAAGGCCAGAAGGTCACCGTCCGTCTCAATCGAGAATAATACGGACTCTCCAAGTTTTTTCGTACATGAATGATTTCTTCAAGGTAATTCGCGACTCATGGCATACGATCAAGACATGACACCGTTTGTTGTTAGAATCCTTCGCAAAGGAATCAGATAAAGAAGAATATTCGGCAAGATGTATTTTTCCAATACTGACATTAAAACAACTCTCGAAGACTTTATCCTAGAAGACAATATGTTGCCTTACGACAGCTTCGTCGGACGAGTCTATAATTTTTGTCGATCACTCGGTTTTGAAGCAGGAAAAATATTACCCTCTCGGGCTTTCTGCTCTGACGAAAATCAAGGATATCCCATTATTCTCATTGCCAAGCATTTCGGTACCTTTCCATTTAATCACGGTCGAGTAGGAGGAACGGTTTCCACCGATCGACACGGTCCTCATGCCGAGCACGGAAAAGATTTACTGATCATTCATGCGAGCCATGTGGGATACGATCCGTCCACTCATGCCTTTGGGACTTACCATCGGCGACACACGGAAGGTTGCGAAAAAACTCCATCCTGCGGAAAAATCTATGAGGTACTTGAGTGGTACCTTAATCAATATACCTTTGCGAAAAATAATATCTTTTTGGATCATCACAGGAAAGATTTATGTGTCACGATCGACAATCAAATATTAAATGAGGAAAAGACCGATGGGTTGTTTCTCAATTTAGAGAAGATTATTGGGACTCATAGGCCTGGGGACTTCCGACCAATCAAATCCTATAGCACTTCACAATGTTACTTAGCCTCTCAAGAATTTTGTGAACTCATGGGAGTCGACACATGGTCAAGTCACGAACGTCGAACCATTGGCAATAAACTTTATCCTGAATTATTTAATTTTAAATGGCGCAGTACTGGAGACTCTGAAACTCATGGGCTTCTTGAAGAAAATCTCTTACGTCCGATGCCTTGGATTGTGTCTTCTCCTGATCCGCTCTTAACAGCCGCTCAAGCTAATACCCAGGTCGAATTTGACCGCTCCTTTCGTACATTAGTGAATGTCGAAGGCTATCATGGCAAACGAGTGCTTTTCATTTCCTGCCTGAATATCGACATTTCTCCTTCTGAAGACATCTTATTCCCGTTAACGAAAACGGTACCTTGGGCAGCTTTCATTCAACATAAAGATGGTTCTTCAGTTGTCTTAGAACAGCAAGATCTTATGGACAAACTGTTTGAGTATTCTCAAAATAATCCTGATGAAGTTGACCTAGAGCATGAAATTCAAAATATGAAAGACACGCAGGCAATTAGCATTACAAAAGTATAAAACCTGAGAATATATGACCTAGAAACCCTGTTGTATATCTTAGTCATCATCATATTAGGATGCTCAATGTTGTAAGATTGATGAACTGACACTTCGTTTCCCATATTGAATTCCATGGGAAGGTAAAACGTATAAATGTCACAAAAATGAAAAAAAGCATAAAGAAGTGGACCAAATCATCTTCCATGCCGGCAAAAGTAGTTCTCATGCCTGCTAATTACAAAGAACATGATTGACGGAAAAAATTACTACCAAATTCTCGGCGTTCCCGAAGATGCACTCCTTAAGGAAATACAGAGTGCCTGGCGGAAATTTGTGAAAGAAAATCACGAAGATCTTGTGCCAGAGTGGGAACGGCAAGCGGCCAAAGAGCGGATGTTCACGATCAACGAAGCCTATGCGGTACTCAGCAATGAAGACAAACGTGCGGATTATGATAATGCGCACATGATTAATGGCGGGTCACAAATTGAACTAGTACGGAGCCGAGTCAGAAAAGCCAAAGAAATCATTCAACAAGATTGTGCGCTGATTACACGAGACGATCTAAAAATGATCGAGACCATCATCGATTATCTCGAGACGAAAATTCAGGAGGCCTGTTTTAAACGGATGATTGAGCTAATCGGCAAACGACCGGAAATGGCACGCTATACCGTGACGCTGGCCTTTGATGAGCAGCTCTTGAATGTAAACACCACGTTATTTGAAACTCTAATCGAAAACGCGAATCACGTGATCACCTTTGAAAAAGTCTATCTCTATGGCGAAGAAATCATTGGAGTGAGCGGAAAGGAACATAAAGAAAGAAATTACAATCAACTGGCCCGCCTTCTATGTCACCGGCCGGACTTGGCCAAACACTTTGTCTTCCCATCATTTCAGGAACAAGTTTCTGGCTGTGAAAGTAACTTACTTCGAACCTTGTTAGAGATCGCTCCAGAGATCATCACACAGAATGATTTTAATCAGTACGTCGATTCCGTCAACGGCATCCGTTGGGTGATTCATAGCCAGCTCCGAAGCTATAATGAACAAGCCATCGCCTGGATTCTTAAGGCGAGACCCGACTTCGTCAGAAAACCTGTAAAGAAAAAAACTCCTCAAGAATTGCCGTATCCATTACGATCAAACCCTTAAGTGAATCACTTATTCCATAGAGCGTTTTTTGTTCTTAAGAAATTCAGGAAGAACACGCCGATAGTGCTATTAGTCTGAAAAAGTTTGAGACGAAAAGCACTTTGAACGACAAAATTCCCTGCTCACCGTCTAAGCCTGTTTGGGCGCTTTCAACTCCCGCCCCATATGATCACCAACACGGAGAGTCGAATTCGTTGTGTTCGCGTACGCCCACTCCGTTATTTCATAAGATCAAACCATATGTGGAATTACTCAAGACAGTATCGATCATGAATGTGTCCTATTGAGTAGCAACTAGGCCATTTTCAGGACACTACCGTTGCTTGAACATTCTCCTCTTCTTGCTGGTTACTCACTTTTCGTAATGGAGCAGGATAAAAGTAGATCTACAATCTGACCTAGTCTGCGAGACATCCTACCTCAATCTTCGTGCCTAAAAGACGCTTTCTGTTTAAGAGTGTCCCTAAAATCACCGACTAAGCACACATACGTTCCGTAAAATCAGGGAAAAATCTGCTTTTCCAATCCTCAACATTTCTTACATGAATTTCTTTTATTGAGGATCACGGAATCATGTGCCGTCGTGCTTTTAGCAAGAACGGTCGAAGGAGAGCTGGATGCGATTACTTGTTCTCAATTACGAGTATCCACCCATTGGCGGGGGTGGAAGCCCTGTCACAGGTGCCATTTGCCAAGAGCTTGCACGAAAGGGTCACCATACTGATGTTGTCACGATGCGGTTCAAAGGATTGCCAAAATTTGAACAGGAAGGGCGGCTTCGAATTTTTCGTGTTCTCTGCCTTCGATCCGCTCGACACGTTTGCTATGTTCACGAACTGCTCTCCTATCTTATCGTCTCGTTTTTCAAATCATTGCGCCTTATTCGAACTAATACTTATGACCTAATCCATGCGCATTTTATCCTTCCTACCGGAGTGGTTGCTTACGGTCTTCACAAAGTCACGGGCATCCCTTATGTGATTACCGCTCACGGCTCAGATGTGCAGGGTTATAATCCTGATCGATTCCGTATCCTCCATCGTTTCCTTATTCCATTTTGGAAGGTGGTACTTCGCAATGCCAAGTCCATCACCTCGCCTAGCCACTCTCTTGCAGAACTAATTGAGAAGAACAATGGTCAACCGTATCCAATCGAGATCATTCCGAACGGGATCTCGGAAGAATGGATTACCCCTGAGGCCAAGGAAGAGCGCATCCTTGTCGTGAGCCGACTTTTTCCGCGGAAAGGTGTCCAATACCTCCTACATGCTCTTGAGGGACAATCGTTTGGATGTCCCGTTGATATTGTTGGAGATGGTCCTTATCGATCGAGACTTGAGGATTTGGCCAAAACGGTTCAGGATCCCGTTCGATTCCACGGATGGCTGGATAACCAATCTCCTGAGCTGTTAGCCCTGTATCGGAAGGCATCGATATTTGTCTTCCCCTCTATCGCGGAAAACTTCCCTATTTCTTTGCTGGAAGCCATGGTATCAGGTGCGGCCATCATTGCGACGGACCTGGCAGCATGCCGGGAAGTACTCGGCGATGCGGCGCTTTTTGTTCCGCCTGAAGATTCATCTGCCATACAAAAACGAATTTTTGATTTGCTAGGGGACGAAACCCTTCGGATTGAGTTAGCGGACAAAGCACGGCGGCGGGTATTGGAAAATTTCACCTGGGATCAAGTGGGAACTCGCTATCATGAGCTGTTTGTTTCTATAACTCAGTCGAATATTCCAATATTACCAGCTACAGAAACCCGTGAGCCCACACGTAAAGTGCTAATCGTTGCTGGTGATATCCGTTACAATCTTGGGGATACAGCTATTTGCCTCAGTATAGTCCGCATGATCCGAAAGGTCTCTCCAACTTCCAGCGTCGTAGTTTGGGGACATGGTCCTTGTTTCTCCGATGGATTTGACAATGTTGAGTTTCACCCTCCATTAAGTTTTGAGGGAGTCTGCTCTTTTTTTCGAGCCGATGCTGTTCTGTGGGGTGGTGGTCAGCTTCTTCAAGGGAACCGCAGCCAAATCAAAATCTTATACTGGGCAGGGATTGTGACCTTGCTCCGCCTCCTTGGAAAAAAGATCATGGGGTTTGCCCAGGGTGTCGGGCCGCTTTCACGAAAACACGACCAGGTCCTGACACGACTGGCATGCAGCTGTACCGAGGTTATGACAGTTCGAGATCTCAAATCCCTGATCACCCTTCAAGAAATTAACGTACCTGCACATAAAATATTTGCCACAGCTGATCCCGCTCTGACCCTTTTCTCTTACCCTCCTATATCACAAAATTTTGACCAGGCACTTTCGCAAGTAATGACAGTGCTAAATTCTGTGTCGACCCTTCACGAGAGTAAGGTCCCAATCCGCAATGTGTTGACTTCAGCCGGTTCCACATTGTCTCTTTCGCATCATTCTCATAGTGAGGATCTGGCAGTACAAGACTCTGGGTCGTCCCTCAAGCATGAACGCACAAAATGCGATACGCCAACCATTGGGATGTCCTTACGGTACACACTTCACCACCGGTCGAATCGGATCATTCCGTTTCAGTTCCTTCCGGCGGCAATGCGATGTAAGACTTTGGAGTCAGAAGATTTTTCTCGATTCCTTGCCACTATGGCGGTTCTCTGTGATCGGGTGATCGAAGAATGCGGAGTCAATATCACGTTTGTGCCCATGTACTATGCACCCTGGGAAACCGACGTGGTCATTGCCGAATCCTTGGCTCAACACATGAATCATAAAGAGCGTGTCACGGTATTTAAGCCGTCAAATGGGGTGGAAGATATTGGTCATATACTCCAAGGGCTCGAGGCTTTTGTTGGTATCCCCATGCATTCCACGATTTTATCGACTTCCTTGCATGTGCCGACACTGGCTCTGTACTACGAATCGAAAGGTTGTGATTTTTTTAAACTTATCGGGCAAGAGCAGTGGACATTTCCATTGGAAAAAATAAACGAACCCGGAGGCCCAAATTTGCTCTTGGATCGTATTTGTACTCTTTGGCAGGAAAGGGAGCACGTTCGTTTAGATTTAGACCACACGATTCCAAAAGCCAAAGGGTTAGCGGCCAGCAATGCCGATCACCTTAGATCATTCATGAGCTACCGTTGAGAAAAGGATCAGTTGAAACGTGTCCCTCTCGAGCATTCAAACGTGTTTTGAACTATGGCAAAGCCGAAACCATTCCGCGAAGGAACTGAAACGTCACCAGTCTCGAAAACTGAGAGCGATAGTTCGAACAGCGTACGCTCATGTCCCATTCTACCGAAAGATTTTTGACAAGCAGGGGATCACTCCTGATGACATCCTCAGTGCCGAAGATCTCTATCGCCTTCCAATTATTCGGAGAGAAGAAATTCAAGCTTGTCCTGTAGAGGAGTTTCGGGCTGCTGGGGTTGATCTCCAAACATGCGTGGTTCGTCGAACCGGTGGTTCAACCGGAAAGCCCCTGAACATACTGACCTTCAGGCAAGATCTTGAGTTTGAAGCCCTTGCGTGGATTCGAACCTGGCTCCGACTCGGGCTGAAAGTGACCGATCGCCAAGTCGTCATTAAAGATCTCAATGATCATAACTTTTCAGAGAAGACACGATGGTTTCAGCACCTCGGGTTCTTACAGGTTCGCTATGTTGATTTGTATAAGCCGATACCCATTCTTCTTGAGGAATTAGCCGATTGCCAGCTAGAGGTCATTCGGGGAAGTCCCACAATTTTAGGAGCGTTGGCACAGGAGATAACCAAGACGCCGAAGTACCAAGAAATCCGACCTCGTCTGATTTTTACACGAGGGGATGTCTTAAGTGCTCAAGTGAAGTCTCTTTTGGAAGCAAACTTCGGAAGTCTTGTGGTGGACTGCTATGGTGCCACTGAAGGTGGATGTATTGCCTGGCAGTGTCCGAACTGCGGATCCTATCATGTGAATGAGGATTTGCTTGTCGTAGAGGTGATCAAAAATGGACAGCCTGTGAAGCCTGGGGAGGTTGGAGAAGTCGTGATCACGAATCTCTTTTCTCGTGCCATGCCGTTTATCCGATACTCTCTCGGTGATCTGTGCCGTATTGAAGACAAGACCTGTAGCGCAAACTCGGGAACCCTCTGCCTTCAGCCCATTCTGGGAAGAACCGCTGACCAAATTGTATTACGAGATGGTCGAGTGATTCAGCCGGACTTCTTTCGGCCCGATGAGTTCGAAGGGGTCTTGGAATACCAAGTTGTTCACGAAAGGATTCATGACGGACGCATTGATCAACTCACGGTTCGAATAGTTAAGGGGCATGACCTTTGCCAGGAAATGTTGGAGGCGGTCCGGCAAAAAGACCAGGAGTTTCTGGGAAGAGAATGTAAATTATCTTTTGAATATGTGGATTCGATTCAGGTTGGCGGGCAGGCAAAGTTTAAAAGAGTCGTCTCGAAGGTACTGCCTCAAGCCGGCTCCAAATTCTGAAAGAGGTTGACCATTCGTGAGCGATACCGTCACAAGAGGGTCCGTGTATCTTGGGGCCCAACAGATTGTCGCCCTCCTGTCCATGGTGACAGTTCATACATGTGCGGCGAGGTATCTTGGGCCCGTATCGTATGGACATTTTGCCGTTGTGTTAGCCCTTCTCTCTATTCTCACGCTGTCTTTACTCGTCGGCATTCCAAATGCCGTGTCGAAATTCACAGCAGAAGACAGAGGGAGTGCTGGGACTATCCTGAGGAAAGGGCTGATTGTTCAATGTGGAATTGCACTGGGGTTATGCGGTCTTTTGTATCTTGCAGCAAACTCGTTGGGCGAATTCCTTGGCAATCCTAATCTGGCGCCACTCATTCAGTTTGCGTCACTTTCACTCCCATGCACGGGGTTAGCCTATGTCTACATCCACTCGCTCAATGGGCTCCGTGCTTTTGCAAAACAAGCCATCGTACTAGCGGTTTCGAATGTCTTCAAAGCCATCGGAATCTTAGTATTCCTGTTCCTTGGATTCGGTTTAGAAGGGGCCGTGCTGGGAATTGTCTGTGCGGCGGTTGTGACGCTTCTCGTGTCTGCAACATGCTGTCATCGTGTTGAAGGCAGGCAACGGTTTGAAACACGTAAGCTTACGATCTTCGGCGCACAACTGGCTATCACGTATTTGACGGTGGAAATTTGGAATCAATCG
>BQIX01000132.1 GCA_021604145.1 Nitrospirales bacterium | reverse complement strand
TGCTCATCTTGCTAGGATTTTAGATAAGCTGATTTGCTTCACTGTATCGCTTGCTTTTCATCATACAACGATCATCTCAGTATCCAGATAATGCCTCACTCATCCTCCAACGAAAGGTATCCATCATGAAACAATCTCTATCTCAAATTCTCGCGTTAGTAGTCTGTGGGTTGTTTGTCGCCTCAGGGTCTGTTGTGCAATTGGCATCCGCCATGGATAAGCCCGGGGGTTCTTCCGCCGAACCTAATTTAGAGAGCATGTCTGAGGTGACACAAGATCCCAGCGCAGGCGTCAATACACAGTGGAGTGATCAGCTCAAGCGGGAGCGTGACGAAGCTAAAAAAAGTATGGAGCAGGCAAAAAAAGAACGCGATCAAGCCAAAAAGGAGCGCGTTCAGGCCGCTCAAGCAAGTAAACAGGGAAGCCAAGGCGGGTCTGGTCAGCAAAGCATACAGGCACAGAGCGGTAGCTCAGAGAGTGGACAGCAAGGCCAAGAGCAAAAGCGTATGATCCAGGAACGCGATCAGTTTTTGCAAGAGCGGGATGCGCTTCAAAAGGAAACAGCAAATATCCGTCAAGAACGTGACCGGGCGATGAGCGCCATCTCTGGAGGTTCAGCCCTTGATGCGGTGGATTCAGGTATGCCGACCACACGCCGTTAATCGTGGGTAAAGTGAGGTCAGACATCAATAAAACTAATATAAATTTCAGGATGTCAGCTCCATATGGTGATGGAGCTGACAAACGATTTTTAAAGGGGGTAAATTCATGTCAACTGTTCGACCAAGTTCAGTGGGAATTGTCGTTAACGTATTAGTCATTGCCGGTTTAATCACATCTCTCGCAACCATTTCTTTAGCTTCTGGAAAGGATGAAAGCTCATCTTCTAAGCAGGGACAATCTGAGGACATTTCCAAAACACAACACAAGACCCCAACTTTACTTCCGGGTCACAGGATTATCACTGGTTCTGTGGAGGGCATATCGGAAGATCAGGCTAAAGTGAATTCCGGGGACACTGGTGAGATCAGTCCCCGGTATTTATCGCTGGAGCGTGCGAGAGAAAAAGGGTTTACACTGAAGGATAACGATAAGGTTGAAATTGTCGTGAACGCGAAAAACCATGTTGTGGACTATCATCTCCTTAACGACGAAAGTGAAAGTCATCACAAGGTGATCAAAGGCTTTCTTGACCAGCCCTTACCAGTTGGACAGGAGCATGCCATGATTAAACTGGAAGATGGAACGGTGAAAGCGTTTCAGGTTCGTCCACTGGCAAGGAGTGAAGTAGCCGCGATTCCATTCGACACAAAAGGTCTGTTCCTCATCGACGAAAGCAATAAAATAGCCAGTGCCACTCTCACGAAAGATATTGAAGCTGAACGTGACTGGGCACGTAGCGCCAAAATTAGTGTTTATCGTCAAGTGAAGGGTGTTGTTCAGGAAAACCCGAGTGAAAAAACGTTAACGATTAAAAAGAAAGATGAAACTATCTCGCTTCCCGTATGGAGTTTTGTGAAAGATGATTTACAAGAGCTCTCAAAAGGGATGGAGGTAACCCTATTAGTTGATCGAAACGATAAAGTGGTTGATATTTCCTATCCAACCAAAAAATTGGAGTAAATTGAGAGGAGGGGGGCAGTCTGTCTGTTCAGATATCTATAGAATGTAGCCTCGATAATTTCTCCTTATTTAATTTGAAGAATACTCGTGAGCGAGTGTTCCCGCTATGCGACAGGTAATTGTTCATGGGCGTTGTTGTGACTTTCTTCTAGGTATTCTTCTAAGGTCATAGATCTTCATGACCTCTGATGTCTAGCTAGAGGTGCCATATCCAGGGTAGGCTCTTGGCCAAGCTCTACTAATCAGCCAATCGTCTTTTCATTGTCAATTGCAGCATCAGGATTAAGACGATTCCCGCATCCCAACCCTCTGAGGACAATTGAAAAATCGTTATGCTCACGCATAGATGACCTCGGAGTGCTGGAATTAATTGAGTGAGTCTTTCACCATGTTTCGGACTAGTAGGCGTATGATGGCATAAATAGTTTCGTAATTTTTTGAGATGGTATAGCAGCAGGAATGTGTACGTTCTTCATTAGGATGGACATCAGGTGGATGTAGTTTTATTAAAGACAACTGGGCGTCGATGACGTGCTGGGTGGGTTCAAGGTAATCGACGATGTCATATCGCTGCGCTTTCACGAGCAAGAGCTGCCATGAGTAAAAAAAATACAATATACTCGAAGGCGCTTGTCATGATCTCAATTGCCGTGCTGGTACTCCTGCTATTGATCGGTGGTGCTATAGGTTTATCAATCCTAGACCCTCGTTGGGTCGCGAACATTGCCGAATCAAAAATGACTGAAATGGTTGGGCAAGAGGTGACGATTGACTCTATAGATTTCGATCTTGGGACGGTCATCCGTTTGCGAGTGGAGAATGCTGCCGTTGCCAATCCTTCCTGGGCCTCACATCCATATTTGGCTTCTGTAGACGCCTTAGAGGTGGGCATTGATGTGTCTGCACTGCTTGCCGGTGATTTGGTAATCACGGATGTTCGGGTGGTCGATCCGGTGATTCAGTTGGAAAAGACGTCGCAAGGTCAAGCAAATTGGGTCTTCAAGGAGGAACCCACGTCTTCAGCTATCAACCAAGAGTCTGCTAGTCAAGGTGTAGATGACGACGGTGCGATGAGTTTGCCTCGTATTGAATCACTATCGATAGACGATGGATTCCTCACCTATAACGACGCAACCCAGGACACGTCACTAAAATTTTCATTCGAGTCCAGTAGCCAAAAGCCACTTACAGACAAAGTCCGTATGGTCGCCAATGGGGGAGGACAACTCATAGGACAACCGCTGAAGATTAGCCTGTCAGCAGGTCAGGCACCGATACCGACAGGAAATGATACAAATGCGTATCCGGTTGAATTACAGCTCACCTCCGCTGAGACAACTTTGCGTATAGAAGGAACCGTCGATGCTCCCGTTTCGCCTGAGACGGTCAACTTACAACTTACCTTGAATGGCAAAAATCTCTCGCGTTGGAATGAAGCATTCGATATGCAACTTCCCGCACTACCAACGTATCAAGTGGCCGGTCATGTCGGGCTAGAAGGTGGCGTCTGGTCGGTTGATAAACTGAAAAGCACGGTTGTTGACAGCGATCTCACTGGGACGCTGAGAGTCATGCCGGATGCCGACCCACTGCGCGTGGAGGTAGACCTTGCCTCAGACCGATTAGACATGGCTCAGCTCCAAGAATTTATGCCTGAACAACAAGATTCCGAGCCAGTGAGTCAGCAAGTCGTGAATCTTTTGGCCCTTCTTGCGAATGCTTCCATACAAACACAATTCAAGTACCGAGCTGAATTGATTAAAACTCAGGAACTACCCATAAAAGATGCTGAGATCGTAATGAGCCTCGAGAATCATACGCTTTCAGTTGACAATCTATCCGCTACAATCGATGAGAATCAGGGAAAAGTTGAAGGACACATATCTGCTAATCCTGACCTGACGGGTGGGAGTATGCAGCTAACGATCGAGACGATTCAGACGTTTAAGACTGTAAAGAACTCAAAGATGGAGCGCACTCCGAGTGTATCCACCTTTCCGGCATTTCCAGGTAACTTGACGATGACGATAGCCGTGAATGTGGCAAGCCATCGTATACCAGCCAATGAGCACCAAGATGCGAGCGCTGAAACGAAGGATTCTGTAGATCGCATACAACTGGACTCCGTTTCCGTCGAGGAGTTTCATGTGACTTACACCGATACTCCCTCACGCACAAAACTGGTTGCAGGCCTCAAAGAAGATATGTCTAAGGAAGCTATTGTTATTAAAGCCGATGGGAAGTATAAAGATGCACCGCTAGAGTTTTCCTTTACGATTCCTGAGCTGACATCATTGGCGAAGCCCAATACAGACGAATCCCTTCAACGCCTGTCTTTTGATCTCAAACTGGCTAACGCCATGGCTTCTGTGACGGCGTCAATTACGCCCAGCAGGCCATTGAATGAAATGGATATGAGTGTTTTGGTGAAAAGTGATGAGCCCGCATCCATTGGCGCTCTGTTCGGGATCGAGATGCCGACGCTAGGCAAATTGGCGATACGTGGCTCACTCAAAAAGCAAAACAATCACTGGACCCTCAGTAAGTTTGTCAGTCATGTTGGAGAAAGTAATCTTAATGCTGTGGCCATGATCGATGGTGGTGACGATCTACGCATCAAGGCCACGCTTACATCGAGTATGCTGGATGTGGCCGCGTTGATGCCAACGGCGGGCACAACCAACAAGTCGACTCAATCGAAATCATCAAACGGTTCCTCCGCGAAGACTGATTCTTCCGAACGTATGTCGATCGAATCTTCCCGTTCACATTGGCTGACAAATTTGAATGGCCAAGTGAGTGTGGATGTGCAACGACTCGTATTACCTGGAGTGACCCTAAATGATGTATCAGCTAAGGCTACTGTCGACGATGGACTCCTTCGTGTCGCTCCACTCTCCATCGTCCTTGGAGGAGGAACGATCAATTCAAGGGTGAATCTAAATTTTAAGAACTCTGCTCTGGCAGGAAATCTTCGCACTGAAATTCAGCGCGTCGATCTTGCTCAAGCCCAAACGGAATTTGGCAAGGAACCCTCGGCACGTGGGGTTGTCGGAGGGCGAATCGCGTTATCGCTTCCAGACAGTACTCAAAGCAGGGAGAACGATGTCACAAATATCGACGCGTTGATAAATCGATTACGTATAGAAGAAGTCAGTCTGCGGTATGACGATCCTAATCTACAGGCTAAGACTGATTTACGTCTGACTGCCGATAGTTTCGAAACAGACGTTCGCATAGAAGGAAAAGTAGAGTATCAGAGCATCCCCGTAGATGTCTCGCTTGCAACTGGTTCGATTCGTCAAGCCATTCAAGATTATCGTTTGCTTCCGGTAGATGCAACCTTTCAAATTAAAAAAACTACAGTTGCTATCGAAAGTCGCGTTGGTCGTTTATTGCCGTTCGAAAGTCTGACGACGTCCCTAAGATTGGCAGGTCCGGATTTGTTCCGTCTTGGAGAGTCGATCAACATTCCTCTGCCCCACTTACCTCCCTACGATTTACATGCCAATTTGGAAAGAAAGCAGCTGAAGGATGGAAAGCAAACTTTTATCTTTACAAATCTCGACGGCACCATAGGGGACAGCGACGTAGCCGGCAAGTTGCGCGTGACCACGGGCGGCGAGCGACCGATGATTTTTACACGCTTACATTCCCGTAAACTGGATTTAGATGACTTAGCCGGCTTAACCGGTGCTCCACCCGATCCCGAGGAAACCGCTTCATCCAAACAAAAGGCGCAAGCAGAAAAATTCGAAGATCGGGAAAGATTATTGCCGGAAAAACCGATAGACTTTACTCAACTCCAGAAGGTGGATGCGGATGTCGATTATCGAGCGAGAAACGTTCAGGCTCCCGATCTTCCATTAGACGATTTCGTGCTCGTTATGACACTTCAAAATGGCCACATGCAGATTAATCGCTTAGATTTTGGCGTAGCCAAGGGAACGGCCGCGATGGAGCTTGAAGTCAATGCGCGGCAAGTTCCTGTGGAGGCTAAACTGAAGGCGGACTTTGATGAAGTGAACTTGAGTAAGTTACTCGCTTCTTCTGAGACGACTGATGATTCATTCGGTAACATCGGAGGGAAAGGCACTCTGTGGATGCGAGGTGCATCGTTAGCCAAGTGGTTTGCCTCAGCCGATGGTGGACTGTATCTCACGATGACCGGAGGAAAAATGGATGCACTCTTAATCGAGTTAGCAGGGTTGGATTTCACGGAGTCAGCGACGGTATTTCTCGGCACAGATACGGGGGTGCCGATTGATTGCGCCTACACAGATCTTCAGGCTCGAAGCGGTATCGTCACCATCAAACCGTTCCTGTTCGATACGTCAGATACCAAGTTCAAAGGCCATGGAAAAATTGATCTTCGTCAAGAAAAGATGGATTTGACCGTCAACCCATATCCGAAGGATTTTACGTTCTTAAGCTCACGTGGACCATTACACGTTGCCGGCACCTTTAAAAATCCAAAGTACAGTGTTGACCCAAGCTTTCCTTCTCCAGAATTCGGTATTGCGGACGATAGTGCACGTTGTACAGGTATGATTGAATCCCTCAGAAAAGCACGAAAGAGCGACATGGATACTCGGAAACGAGACTTTAACACTGCCGAGTGATTCATCGAAATTAGCCTAATCTGTTGCCTCATCCTGCTTGCTGCATCGCATTGAAGCCCATTGCGTGTTTTGGGGTTGAAGAAGATAACCAAGGAAGTCATTCACGTGTTCTTATATCCATGTCATTGTGGATGATTATCGATAACTCGTTCATCATGCTTTCGCATGAATAGTCATACACGTTATCACAAAGCACTATTCTCGAGAGGTTAAAACGTACACTTGTGGTAGCCTAGACACTTATGATGAGGAATTCAGCGTTTTGTCTACTTTCTCAAGACTGCCAAAAAAATTATAGTATAGGAGTATTCAGTAAAGGGTAAGAAAGGTGAACCGTGTTCGAAAATGAACATAGGTTTCTATCCCATTACGCGGAGGTCAAATGATGAAATTATTACAGCCATTTTTCTTAACCGCCAGACTGTTGTTTGTCATGATTGTTGTGGGGATGCCAGGACTTGCTCAAAGCCAAAATTATTATGGTGCCGAACCGTATGTGAGTCCTTATTATGACCCCTTGTTTCCGGATGATAAGGGTTATGAGAGTGAAAATGACATTCTCTCCGATTCTGAACTACGTGCGCGAATCATCACAGATTTAGGAATAAGTCCGTTTGTCGATCGAGATGACGTATACGTTTCCGTCGAAAATGGTATTGCCACGCTTTCCGGTGACGTCGATGATCGTAGTGAGATGATCGATGCTGTGGAAATTGCCTATGATGCAGGGGCATGGAGAGTTCGAAATAAGCTGCATCGACGAGAAATTTATGATCGTCCGTGGGCTGAAATGAGCGATAGAGAATTAGCCGGTGAGATCCAGCGAGAACTCTCACTCAGTCCGTTTGTTAATTCAGACGACATCACTGTGCACGTACGAAATGGAGTCGCGACGCTTTACGGGGGTGTCGAAAACAAAGGGGAGATTGCCGATGCTGTGGAAAATGCCTATGAAGCTGGTGCGAGACGAGTAAAGAGTCGATTGTGGGTTGATCAAGAACGCTCATGATCTACTGAGAATTTGACGATTTGATACGTTTATCGCTCATCGATTCGGTGTTGCTAAAACGTATTGCAGGGGAGAGGCAAGACATTGAATAATAGTGTTTCTATCTTTTCGATTGATGATAACCGGTATAGGAGCTAGATGGTGCTACCACGACTGTGAATTCTAACTGCAGTGTGCAGCTCTGCCTAATGAGCAAAGAAATTCTTGACTAAGGACGTAAGTCATGAACAACAACCTTCGGACCTATGGTAGTCTATTTTTGCTCTTGCTCGTAATTATTCTCGGATTCGTATCCTGTCAAGAGGAAAAAGAGCCTCTCAATGAAATCTTAGTAACTCCGACCAAGACAACTCCATCTTCCACTCCAAATATCGTCACAGGAAGCCCGGCTGAATCAGAGATTACCATTGTCGATCCGGGCGGCCCTGTTCTCCAGGGAGAAGTCGTTTCCATTAAAGACAAAACATACATCATTAAAGACCATGCCTCTGAGGAGGACGAGATTTACTCTATCGAGGCGACCCCATCGATTCTTGTAGACGAAACTCTGATTGTCGGAGACAGAATCGAAGTTCGTTTTTCTGAGGATCGTATCCCAATCGCCATTCGAAAAATTCGTAAAGAGTCGAGTCTGGGAATGGATGCCAATAAATCAATGCCGAATGCGACCATACGAGGACAACTGAACAATATCAAGAAAGAGCAGGGGATCTACGTTGTCAAAACGAGCGAGGGTGAAGAGATAGAATTAATGACAAACTCCAATACCCTAATCGATGAATCACTTCAAGAGGGAGATACGTTAGAAGTTCAAGTCTCAACAGACAATCATGTACAAGCGATTGCAATCAGAAAACTGAGATAGTTCACGGTAGTTGGATAGCTGACGGTAGTATTCTCAAGCCTATAGAGACTGAGTATTTCGGTAAAATCGGATGTCATGAATTACATTCCTGCCACAATGGTTTTAATGGGTTAGTTTCATATATCTTTCAGCCTGATATGAGCCTTAGTCTTGGTGAGGGTCATGAAAATTGAGCACTAACCCAAGGACGATCATATCCCCACTGACTTACATCATATTGACGGATGATTATGCGCTTGCTGAATTCCTTCAGTAATCTTTTCTTGCGCTTCACTGCGTATCTCTTTCTTAGGATTGGGAGGGGGAGGTGTCTGATCTTCAAAAGACAAGACAGCGAGGATTGGAAAATGATCAGAGCCAAATGCATCAAGTACCTGGAGCCGATTTAATCGAATATGTTCGGAGTGGAAAATATGGTCCATCGGAAATCTGAGGAAGGGAAGGTGAGTTGGAAAGGTATTGAAAAATCCTCGTCCGATGCGAGGGTCTTCTAATCCACTTCGTCTTATAAACAGGCGAGTCGAGTGTGACCAGGCCACATCATTTAAATCTCCTGCGACAATCGACGGTCGTTTCTGCAGTGCGATCGTACGACCGACAATGAGGAGCTCGGCATCTCGCTCGTGAGCGTCTTGACCGATTCGTGGAGGACGGGGATGCAATCCATAAAAATCCACCGTTTCTCCAGATGGTAGCTTCAGGGTGGTATGGACTGAAGGAACGTCATCTTCAACTAAAAATTTAATTTTACTATCTAACAACGTCAAACGAGAATATAAAAGTATGCCATACGTGTTTTCCAGTGGCTTCTTGATGGTGAAACGATATCTC
>BQIX01000131.1 GCA_021604145.1 Nitrospirales bacterium | reverse complement strand
CATGAGGATTCCCATCCATCGTGTCGTTTCACTTCCTTCCAACGCAATTTTCACAATCATCGTCATAGGGACGGAAAGCAGCATCCCAACAGGCCCCCAGACCCAGCCCCAAAACACCAAGGAGAGAAAAACGACTAATGTTGACAACCCTAACTTTCGACCCATGAGTTTTGGCTCGATGATATTGCCAAAAATGATATTAATGACGACATAACCGAACGCCACGAATAGGGCACGTCCAATGCCATACTGAATATATCCTAACAGGATAGCGGGAACTGCTGAAATGATTGAGCCGAGGTTTGGGATGTAATTGAGGAGGAATGCTAACAGGCCCCAGACCAAAGGAAAATCAATTCCTAAGATGGCTACCCAGATCGTCACCGTGATTCCGGTGCCAAAACTCAGGATTGTTTTCATGCCCAAATAACTATTAATCGCGGTTGTTAATTTGCTGAATTGGAGAAACGCGCCTGTGGGATCCCCGAACGCCGCCTGAACTTTATACCGAAAACTCGAAGCTTCGAGTAAAATGAAAATCACGGTTAATAAAATGAGAAACGTATTCGTCAGAATGGCCCCGAGTCCGGAAAGCATTTTGGCCACTAATCGCATTGAGGCCCCAGGATCAATATACCGAAGGATCGTTTCTTCAGATAATTGAACACCCATTGATTGCAGCCATTGGATCAAGGGTGCGATTTCTTGCATGAGACGGGTTTGATACCGAGGTAAGGCTTTGGAAAAGTCCTGAAGCGAGGTCCCAATAAGGGTGCCAAATGCTAGACCTAATCCGAGAGCTGCCAAGACAACTAAAAAGACGGCGATAGGGCCGGGAACACGTTTGCGTTGTAACCAGAACACCGGAGACGCACTAATAATGGCAAGCAGTGCGGAGACAAGCAGTGGAACTAAGATCGACTCAGCGGCCCGCATGCCGGCAACGACAATCACAAATCCTGCAGCTGTCAGTAAAAAGTTCCAGGCTTGCGGTTGAGCCGACCGGTCATTCATGTTTGTGTTTTCCAGATTGTTCTTTCATGCGGGGATAGTTAAAAATTTATGGTACTCATGTTTATTAAATTTTTAAAGATTCAAGGCAAGGTCAAGAATATGACTGAGAGCATACGAGCAAGAGCTTCATGTGGTCAGGGGGTGGTGATCCTCTTCCTGTGTGTCTCAAGTCTGCTCTTCCTCGGATGCAGCTCGGATGTTCCTTCAATGCCGTTGTCTCAGGGATCACCCCCAATCCCATCGTTGTCTCCAGAGAGGTTTTGGATTGTTGCGCCACCGCTCAAAGGTGAAGAGTATGGAGACTGGTATTTTCTTCGAGCACGCGTTACCTCCCATACTATCTTGTTTTACCAGCTATGTCTTCGTGACCGAAGGTTTGGAGATGATGGTTGGGCGTTTTACGAGAAAACCTTTGACGAGAATCATCGTGAATATCCTACCGTGGTGCTCAATCGGAAAGTTGATCAGAAGGCGGTGATGAAAGAATTAATTGGAATAATGCTGACGAGAGAAGATCTTGAAAAGGCAGAGCGAGAAGAGCTTATTCTATATGTGAAAGGAGAGTTTGATACGATGAGAGTTCGAATACAAGCGCCCTATGCCAGAGGATTTTTATCGTTGGTTGATGAATACGTTAATGAGTCTTCTTAATTGGTTAATATAACAGTTATTCGCCCGTTATCGTTTGATATCCCTCGCCCGTTGTTGTAGATAGCCATTCCTAACTGCTCCATACAGATCAAGTGTGCCTTCCTCGACCCCCTGGAATTTTTCTAAATTGAGGGAGCGCAAATTGACGGTTTCTTCTACTTTCAAGCCAAATTGGGCAAGAGAAATGGTGGTATCATGTTGGACCAATCGTGGCGCATCGGCTACCTCAATAATAGGAAGGACCAACCAGTTGAAGGGATCGAGGAAAATATCTCCTGCATAGCCGAAGAAGTCTCTCGTCGTAAAAGAGCCAAGAAAGGGAACGACAAGATAAGGGCCGGGCGGTGTGCCATAGGTTCCTAATGTTTGTCCCATATCTTCTAGAGGAGTTTTCATATCAAACATAATTCCTGCTGGGTCGAACAGCCCTCCGACTCCTAAGGTCGAATTTACTAAAAACCTTCCTAATTCTATTCCGGCTCCCTGGAATTTACCTTGAAAGATATTATTAAAAACCCGGGGTGCAGACCGGAGATTTTGAAACACGTTGAAAATGCTGCGTTGAACCTCTTTGGGTATGATGAAGTTATACCCCTTGGCCACAGGCTTTAAGATGTATTTATCGAATTGATAATTAAATTCAAATGCCAGGACATTATAGGATTCCCACGGATCGTACTCCTCAATTTTTTCGGAATCCGGTTCTTCGAATGGGTCGTATCCAAACTCTTCAAACACTTCCTCTGTATCGGACGTGAGCGGTTCAACAGTCGAGGCCGGTTCATTGGTTGAAATGGTCGTCAGGGTATCGGGATTGGAGGCCATTCGCTGTTTCGTGTCTCCCGCACATCCACTGGTCCCTAACGTCACAATACCAATCAATAAGACGAAGAGTATTCTGTTGACTGTCAGTGCGCGCAAATGTGCCAAGAGGTGTACCTTCATGAGAGTGCTGGCTTTCTTCATGATGAATAATGGGTGTTCAACATCTGAAGTCTTCTTATCGGCCCAAATATTACAGAACCGAAGGGGACTCTATCAAAAAAACCTTATGAATCCAATCATGTCCAGCCATACTTTCTAACATAATCACGGAATCGACGTGCAGGTTGCTGTTCTCCGTTTGTCTGACGTTTTTTGAGTAGAGTCTCTGAAAGGTTTGTAATAATAGAACCGTCAGCTAGGAATAATATGTTGGAGCATACAGTCTCCATAGATTTTGTCAGAAAAGTTTCCTTCAGATCAGGAGAAACAGTGCATCATTACACGTCATTTTGTTGAATTGTTTTGATTTAAGACACACTTCCGAGAAACGAAAAAACTGTCGTTAGATTCCTTGACAGACTTTCATTTTTGACTCAAAAGAAACATCAAACAACGGCGTTTAGCTGGAAAAGATGTAACAGAAACTGGTGGATAAAGATAAAAACAGGAGGTGGCATTACCCTTGCTGATCCTTGCCATATCACTCAAAGCAAGTTCAAAGAAGTGAATATACTCCCACCGCATGGATTGTCTCCACATGTGGGAGAAAGGACGTAAGTCATGGCAAGAAATCCAAAGGTACAGCAGTATTCTGAAGCCGGAGAACAAGGTCGCACCCGACTCGACCTGACTCCCGGAGCGTCAAGTCATTGGGATGGCCATATTCCATTATATTTAAAAGAAATTGGGAAGGTGGCCTTACTGTCGCGGGATGAAGAGGTTGTGCTTGGTCAAAAAATTAAAGAACGTCGACGCGCCGTCTCGATAAGCCTATTTTCGCTTCCATTGGCCATGGCCTATTTTCAGATTCTCCTTGAACAATTACGAGAGGAAGAACGGACACTCGGAGATATTGTCCAGCTTCCTGAATCACCGGTGGGGGAGAATGAGGAGGACGGAGTATTCTCACAGCAAGAGCGTACAAAGTTCTCTACGGAAGTCGTTCAATGTCTGGAAGAAATTGTTCTTCTCACGCAATCGTTCTTTGCATGTCATATGACGATGAGAAACAAAGGTTCTCTTGAACCAGGTAACGTCGCGAAAGCAGAAAAGTTGCAACTCAAAGATCTTGAAGGACAGATTGTTCACAAAGTTCTGTCGATAAACTGGGCTCCTGCCATTCAAAAGCATATTGAAGGTCGTGTGAGTGCCGTTGCAAACGAACTGAAAGCAGCTTCAACTATGCACCCGCCTCGTTCCAACACTCCGAATATCCCTACTCACGGTAGCCGTCCTCGTCTGGACGGTAAGATAAATAAGAAAGCCATGACGGAGAACGAGTCGCTACGAATTCAATATCTCGAAGAAGAAGTGCTGTACATGTCGAGTGTTGATTTCTTGAAGGCTGTTCAAACACTCGACAAGAGAAAAGTTCAATTAGAACACGCAAAGACAGCATTATATGAAGCCAATCTTCGTTTGGTTGTGAGTGTGGCCAAGCGTTATGTGAACCGAGGACTCGATTTATTAGATCTTATTCAAGAAGGCAATATTGGACTGATGAGAGGGGTGGAACGCTTTGATCACGAGCGAGGCTATAAATTTAGCACCTATGCAACCTGGTGGATACGGCAAGCCATTACGCGAGCCTTAGCTGATCAGTCGCGAACCGTTCGGATTCCTGTGCATGTTTGTGATGCGCTCAATAAAGTGAGACGTATTAGTGAAAATCTAACAGGTCAGCTAGGCCGGCAACCCACGATGGATGAAATTGGTGCCTATGTTGATCTTTCCTCCGACAAAGTCTCCGCTCTGCTAGAAGCTGGAAAAGGGACATTTTCCCTGGAAACCCCGGTCGGAGAAGATGAAGGCGGTCAGCTTGATGATATCCTTGAAGATGCTGCTGCGGTGTCACCGTTATCCTCAGTCGAACGATGCGATCTCCAACGGCAGGTCTCAACCGTGCTGGAAACATTAACTCCACGAGAAGCCTATATTATTCGAAAACGCTTTGGCATTGGTGAGCAGGATGATTCAACATTAGAAGAAATTGGACAAACTTTTTCGGTTACCCGGGAGCGGATTCGTCAAATCGAAGAACGAGCACTCAGTAAGTTACGGGATCCAGTTCGGAACAATCTTCTCCGAAATTTCATGGAAGGGGCCCTATCGTGATATTCATCGCAGTTCCTGAATCGTTCACGTTTAGTGTGGCATTCCAAATACGAAGAACGTGAGGTGGTAGTACGATGACTTGGATGGATCACACCGAATCAATGTGGAGTTGATGATCGTCCTCGTCATCGTGAGACGGTAGCGGTTGTGCTTCAGGAAGCCCTTGTACGGAATCGATATTGGCCGTCTCAAGGTCAGTCGTTTGTACGGTTGCTCCGCGAAGATTGGCTCGAGTCAAATTGGCGTTGCCGAAGTCAGTCTTGTTTAATTCCGTCCAAGAAAGATCCGCATTTGTGAGATCGGCTCCATACAGGTAGGCGTGGCTTAAATTCGCTCCGCGAAGATTGGCATATTGAAGATTACTTCCGCGAAGGTCAGTATCTTGAAGGTCTGCCCAGATCAAATCAGCTTGTTGAAGGTCCGCCCAACCTAATAATGCGCGGCGGAAATGGGCCCCTCGTAAGTTGGCGTTCTTGAAATTAGCTCCCCGTAAATTCGCGCCCTCAAAATTGGCTCCTCGTAAATCTGCCCCCTGAAAATTTTCCTCTTGCAAGTCCGCATGATTAAAGTCTGCCCCGGGTAAACTGGCGCGTGCGAACGTAGTCTGTCGAGCCGGAGAGGTTTGAGCATTATTTGAGGCTTCAGATATTATTTCATGTTTCAAGTTGTGAGGAAGAGGATCTGAAGAGAGCTGCACGTCTTTCCACTGATCGTGGACCTGGAGGAGTTGCTGGCGTTCGTGACGGTAATGGGCTCGGATTGGAGTTGGACGAGATCGTGGGGCGTCATTCATATCATGGCTAGAGCGTCTACTCATATTACAAATGAGAGGAACGGTTTTATTAGTGATATCAGGATAAAAACCTGTGGTATCAAGAATTGATCCTTGGAAGTTGGTCAGACAGGTAGGATTCTTCTCTTGGTATACCAAGTATTGATCCTTAGGTCTAGTCTGAAATTTATGAGATGAGTTTGGTGGAGAGAAGGATAGCATTTTTTTTCTGCATAGAGAAAGGAATACAGGAAGTTTCGTGGCCATGATTGCTTACAGCCTCTTTGTCTTTGACGTAGAAGAAACAGGATTTTCTAGATTTTGGATTTAAGATGGACTTGGACGAGATCAGACTTTTTCTGGGTATGGACAAAGATGGCCATTCGTCGTGGGCTGAGATGTTCTAAGACTTTGGGGGGAAGATCCTTGGGGCGGATGGTTTTGGTGATAAACAGTGTTGGTTCGTCGGCAAGATCGACCAGCACGGCTTCATGTTTTGATGAATCTGCAACATAGAGTAACAGTAATGGTTTGGTTGGTGCCTTCATATTAATGCTGGTGACAATGCCATAGGATCCGTCATTCAGTTCCACAATGGTTCCAGGAGGGAAAAGGCTAATGCTTTGAATCATCGCAAGAATAATTTCGATTGAAAATTTACGGGTGCTTGGATCTTGGTTGGTTTTAAATAATCGCGAAAGAGCTTCGTGAGGCGTCATGCTCAAAAGAGGATTCGAGGCATTGCATAGATCATCGAATTCATCGATGACCATAATGATTTTCGCGAGAAATGAAATATCGTCATCTTTCAGTCCTAAAGGATAGCCTGATCCATCTAACCGCTCATGATGCTGAAAGACCGCTTCGATACTTTCTTCAGGAAAGTCAGGAAATGTTTGAAGCAGCTCCCCGCCTTGTGCCGGATGCAGTGGCAGGGTTTGTGGGTCGACTTGTGTCATAATGCCCGAGCCTTCAAATTTCACTTTGACAGGGAGGAATCGTTGCCCAATGTCATGAAAGAGGGCCGCCAGTGCCAATGCATTTAGCTGGTCTTTTGACAGTCCCAAGGTTCGGCCGGTGATCATCGACAATATGCACACATTCAGGGCGTGATAAGAAATACCTTTTGACATTCCGTGGGAACTGACCACATCCATGAGAGTCATCGATGAGTTGAGGTCTTCTAAGACGGCTCCGAGGTTCGAAACCATGACTCCGGCTTGTTTGACTCCTTTGGCTTTTCCTTCACTCACGCCTTTGAAGATATCTTTACTTTCTCCCAGAATTCGCCAATAAGCATTTTCTACTTTTTTAAATTGCTGACGGTGTTCATGAAATTTTCGCCGACGTTCTTCTTTTTCTTTGGTGATAGCCTTTTCGTCTTCTGGTGCTTCGATTTCTACGTCATCAAAAAGTTCATCGATTTCGTCTTCATTGGTATCTGTCGGGAGAGAGAGATCATCCTCTAGCGTATTATTAACGAGAGGATCGGATAGGTCGGGATCATAATAGAGCTTGAGGTTCTTAATTCCTCGAATCGTGACAAGTTCTTTGTGAGAATGAACCTTAAACGTGTTCTTGGTAAAAGGATGTCGCCACCACGAGCACTCCAATTTGACATATAGGCCAATACGAAGCTCATCAAAATTAGTTAATGGAATAAAGGCCATATTGGGATATGTCAAAGGCGAATAATAGCTCGTTAAACAGGAGGGTTTCTGTTTATCTTTCTGTATCGGATGCCGGAGAAGAATCTATAGCCACTCGAGAGCAATGTGATGAATAATGTTCCTAACATGCGAGAACGAGCATAAGTGGGCAGCGTGCATTCTCTTTAGGTATAGTTTGGTACTATGGTGAGATGGACTCTGTAGAGACTTAAAAAACTTCAAGAGACTGATACAGAGGAATACGATGGTGAGAGATCTTTCTGCTTTCGTGTAAGATCTTTCTTGGCGATACACGCACGATCAGACATATTGACCTGAGAAAATTTGGTACCCTGATATGGACAACGGATTTTTGTGGATATGGATCATACTCATAGTGGGTCTTGTGATTTTCTTCATGTGGGTGAACCCATTATTGAAAGAATCTGAGACTAAAGGGAATAGATGGTCGACGCTTAAAAAACGAATTCTCGGATGGTTTCAAGCCGTTGATCAAGAAGAGGTTTTACAGTTACGTCAACAATTCGAGGCTCAACGTGCTGAGCTGTCACATCGGTTAGACCGACTGGAATTGACCTTGACTCAGCAAGGTCGACTTGAAAGTTGGGCAACGGAAGTGAATGGCCGGCTCTGTCAACTAGAACTGTCGAAAGAGTCCCATCGGAAGGAGGAGGCTCCACGACAGGGTAACTCGAAATCTATTCTTTGTCTTGGCGTCAGAGTCACATTGACAGACCAGATATGGCATGGACTTGGGAGGATTAATCCACAAGACCTTTCCGATTTGCAAATTCGCCAGTACATCCAAGGGCCGTTCTGTCGAAATTGTCTGCGCTCGTTAGTCGTTGACGGAGTTGAAAATGATGAAAAGGCTGTTCGTGCCCAATGTCGGTATTGCTCTCTCGTTTGGCGAAAAAATTCAAATTCTCCCATACTTCTTGGCCAGGTTAAAAGAGAAATTTATGACTATCTCGATGCCGCGTATCGAAATCGAGAAAATATTTGAACGTTCATCGTTCATTTCCTAAGCCAGAACATCCATCGTTGTGTTTGGTCCTTGTTCTACCTGCCGTCTGACGTGATATCTCCTTATTGCCCAGTTTCAGAGTTATTCATCTCGCGCAACGCCTAATGGGAAGACGAGAAGCTTGTGTGTCCACAGGTGGGATGGTATAAACTCATGAAGATGCGAGCCTGTCAAACCTGTGAACAGCAAAATCCAGACGAAGCAAATTATTGCTCACGGTGCGGATCAGCATTTGCTGGACCTCTGCCCGAAGCTGACCCCAGCTTTGAGACTCGGGATGAGCCTGAAGCTGAAGGCCAAGACGAAGCCCCTCCCGTTGGTGTGAGCGAAGCCGACTTGTGGCAATCGGCCATTGGCATCAGTAAATCCATTCAATTTAATGTGAAAGATGGCTGGTCCTGGCGTCCGGCTTACCGTTATTACCAAGAAAAATTTCGACTGTTCCAAACGCCAGAGGGCCCACGCTTTTCATTGAGTTGGCATTGGCCGGCGGCCCTCTTGGACTCATTTTTGTGGTTTCTCTACCGCAAAATGTATATGTTTGCGTTTCTCTATGCGGTGGGTCCCGTTCTTTCAGCCCTGGCATTTGGCGACTGGTCGGTGGGAATTGTTTGGCAGATTGGTGCAGGAGTGAGTGCCAATTATTTATATTATTGGCACATCAAGGACAGCATTGAGCGAGTGCGAAAATCTCCCGAGCTTGACGCTGCCAAGCAGGTCCAAGTCTTAAAA
>BQIX01000130.1 GCA_021604145.1 Nitrospirales bacterium | reverse complement strand
CATGAAGAATGGGAACGACCTGACTCCCTGCCCTCAATTCCATCACAAGACTCTGGACAACAATCATAAATTCGATATGGTAAAAGAGAAAGGCCAATACGAAGGACAGATGCACACAGAACGTAGACTGAACACCATCGCAAGCTTAGAAGTAGGGGCAATCATAAAAAACAGTATGGACTTCCGCAGACTCTTAATTTTTATGATACCAATATTATGCGCAATCTGCATGGTCTTTTCAGGATGCGATAGTGCAGACGAGCAGACCTTGCAAACCCCTAGGCCTTTTTCTTCTGCAGATAAGTCTACCCGGCACACAGATTCTGCTGCGGTGACGACGACACGTTCTCTCAGACCAGCGACCAACCCAAGCGAAAGTGAACGACCACGAATTGTCGCATTTGGTGATAGCTTAACTGCCGGACTTGGAGTTCCACCTGAAGAATCGTACCCATCTCGACTGCAACGGCATTTAGATCAAGCTGGATATCCCTATCGTGTCGTGAACGCGGGTGTTAGCGGCGATACGACCGCTGGTGCGCTTCGCCGTTTGGACTGGATACTGAAAAACCAACCCAGTATTGTCATTATCGAATTAGGCGCCAACGATGGGATTCGTGGGCAACCCATCAAAACCATCTATGAGAATCTTCAAAAGATTCTCCAACGCCTCACGGATCTCCAAGTAACCGTTTTACTGACAGGAATGAAAATTCCCCCAAACTACGGGTTCAACTACACATCGCAATTTGCAGAAATCTTTCCTCAATTGGCCAACGAGTTTGACGTCGCCTTTATGCCGTTTTTCTTAGAAGGGGTCGCCGCACATCGAATGCTCAATCAAGCAGACGGCATCCATCCGACGGGTGAAGGGTATAAAGTCATTGTGGAAAATCTCCTTACGTTTTTAGAGCCGTTACTGAAAACCAACGCCACAACCACATCGTAGCGTCATAGTGAAGCAGACATAAAAAAACCTTCCAGACCTGATAACACGCAGATCTGGAAGGTTTGAGAACTTGAAAAAACTTCTTGTCGGAACGACTTTATGACTTTTTAAAGAAGATGTCGTATACGCCGTATCCGAGGATGGCAGCGATAAAGCCCACATACATCGCAGTAATACCTTCATAGCCACCACCTGGTTCATTGGCCAATGCCGGAGAGGCACTCAGTGCCATAGCCATCACCGATCCCAATAAGCCTTTTGATATGCCTTTCATTACGGGTCCTCCCTTGTGATCTTTGTTTCTAATGATACATTAAGATTGGATCTTAATCAGGTTAGAATTTTATAAAACTTAAGAGGTCTTTCGCAATAACCAGGCCTCAATTTCTCATCTTCGGAATATGTCAGTACCCTATCAATCAAAAAGACCATAAGGTACTGATTATTTTGAAATTTTCAAAAAATTTTTGCAACCCAACGCATAAAAAAGCAACTCGTCTTCGCTTGCTACTCCTCGATCCGTGAATGGGTACCGTCGCAAAAAGGCGGCCTCTTTGTGTGTTTACAGCCACACCAAGCAACCCGTTTAGCCTCCTTGAGCTCAACTTCCATTGGCGTATGCTCGGTTCCAGTGTGGGATCCGTCACAAAAGGGTTGGGTTTTTGATCGACCACATTTGCACCAATAGTAGGTCCCAGGTTCCATTTCCATGATGTACGGTAGTTTTTGGGGAATAATAATCGGATCTCCCATTGTTCCTCCTTCTAAATAATCAAACAACAACGTATTTTGCATTCTGATGAATTAAGAAGCCCAAAATCAACAGAGGGAATCGAAGGCTCGTCGCGAGTCAGTGTAAGACGCCCCGTGTCTTTGAAAAAAATTCGAGATAGGCTTCACGCTTACGCGCCAAGCGCTTCACCGCACAGGCACGAGCGACGCTTTTTCTAACCGCAACGGGGTTGTGGACCGTTAGGACCTAATGCTCTCAACCAAATGTAATCAGCAATGCCTTCATCAATCGCTTCTTTCACTTCCTCTTTTCTCACAGGGTCTAAAGCGATAAGGTAAATCGAAACATCCTTGAGCGTCGAAGACGCATCTCGCCTCACTCGTTTGGGAACGGGGACCTTATACTGAATGTGGCCACCACCAGTGTAACTGACCAGCGGACCCTGGTCCTGAGACTTCTCGTCTACATACCCAGTAATCACCTTGGCCATACCTTCATCTCGAAAGATGGAGGCTTGATAATATCTGTCGTACATTTTTTTAGGCAATCCAGGATGACAGAGTTCTATAGGTTTAAAAATGACTTTTTCATATTCAGGATCTTTCAAAGAAATATCTTTCTTCACTCCCCATTTATCCATCGCAGGATCAACCAACGCTGCCTGAAGACCCTGCTTGGAAACCATTCGCACCAACGAACGTGGGGGATTCAGAGCGTAGAGCGGAAGCCGATGCTCCTTCGCAAAATTGACTAACCGTTCATAGCCGGTAAAATCAGACCCCCAATTTTCTTCCCAATGCGAATCTTTCAGAAATTGCGCCTCAGTAAGAGCATGCTGTTGAGTATATTGGTCAAGTGCTGATTGACCATCCCAACTAAACATTTCCATCGCCAACGCCGGCTTACGGTCAGAGGCAACCAACGTCTCTAAAATCTGAACCGCTGCATCAATGTGGGATGGTGTATAGTGCTCCTCACCAATATAGACAACATCAGCATCCGTCAACACAGATTCCAGATCTTCAAACTCAACGAGTTCCCCAGTTTTTACGTCAATAATTTGACCAACGTGAAAGTCGCGCACTGTAGATGACGAGTCGGGTGTGGAGGCACACGATGCCTGAAACAACAAAAGACACAAACAGAACCACAGTGTGACCTTCTGAAATTGCTGCGACGCAAGCCGTTCCATTGAGATTCTAAACATAGAGATCATCTAACACACAGTCATTTTGACTGCAAGTATGAGACATAGAGCCGACAAAGCCCTATGTAATAGGGTTATTGACTGTTTAGATTCCTCAGGCAAGAAAAAACTGAGCAGCAACATGAATCATCCCTTTAGATCAACGCAGTTTGATCAACCGATGAAGCGTAAATCTCAATCGTTTACACGTTCGCATTGATAACCAGGGATAGCAATCTCACCGCATTGGTATTGTGAATCCTTAGAAGTGACCTGCCGAGATGCGCGGTGGAGACACGGTTATTACGACAAGGATAGCACTGGTAATTTATGTCAATTCCCCCCTGTCGGTAATTTTGGCTTGTTAAAACCCTCAAAAGTGTTTAGTTTGGCTATCCGCAGTAGATGGACAGCGATATGGGATTTGTTTACCGACATATACGTCGTTCACGGAAAAGCGAAGCCATTTATCGAGTGAATAGCAGAAAGGAATAGATGATGCCCAAATTACTTGCGGTATTGGTTATGTTATTAATGTTTTCGGGCTGTTCAAGTACGCCAGATATTGCTTACCAGAATATTTCCTATCCCCCACTCAACGTTCCCAGCACCGCCTATCTTGGCGACCGATTATTAATGCAGGGCAAGGGCTTTAGAACCGATGTGTTGGAGATCGATAAAATTACAGGAAAGTATGCGGAAATTGAAAATGCAACATTCTGCCGCTACGGCCCCAACTCGACAGAGTTCTTTAGTTTTGATCGCAGGGCCATCCGGTTTATAAACTTTGTTGGTGGAATCCGCGGTTTTGGGAGTGTCGTTAGTTATAACAAATCTGATAACGAAATCTGCATTGACGATTTTTGGTCAGGCTGTTTTGATAGTTCATTTGGCAGCTATACCTATAAGCCTGATAGTACATGTTCAAAACCCAGCGCCGTGCAGCAAATTATCGAATATAACGGTAAAGCTGGAAATATTCTGAATTTTACCTATCGCGAATTTACTCGTGACCGAATTTCAGCGCCTTTTACCACCAACTTCACCATGGATCTTAACGAGGGTAACGTTGTTAATTATAAAGGTGCCCGGTTAGAGGTCGAAAAGGCTACAAACCAGGAAATCAGCTACAAGGTATCTAAAAACTTCACCAAATATTGAGAATTTGATTGACGCCTGCTTCGCTGGAGATGATTCACAATATCCATTTAAACGAGGAATCATGCAGTTGCGGCTTGAGATGGTTTCTCAGGGACGACATCTTTTTACTGATGAATCTATTATTGCTGCACGGTACATTCGCTGCCAATCGTTACAAGGTCGAGGTCACTGAGCTGAGTTATTTTAATAACCCCCGTGCGCGCTCATTAGGTGATGAATATCAGTCACCCCTTCTATCAACGGGTACTAGAAAAAGTTTTGGCAAAATACGGTATTGGGAATGCTTGGCATGACCTTGGCGGCTGGAACAATCCGTCATAACCCGGGTGGATCAATCGTCTGCACCCGCAGGCGATCAGGTCCATGCAGCAATTCGTTTTCACCACGGTAAAATTCCACCGATGCGGCGATGATTAACGATGCTATGATTTTACTCTATGAAAAGTCTGATAAAGAGGGGGAGTCTACAATACTTCCATCACCCATGAAGGGGACATATCCCCTTCAAAACCCCTTGTTCAAGTCCCACCAAATCTTCTTCTGATGCGATTCGGGTATTTTTGAAACCGGAGGGTATTTGTGATCAAAGAATTTTTGGTGCCGAAGGCGGGACTTGAACCCGCACGGCTTGCGCCACACGCCCCTTAAACGTGCGTGTCTGCCATTCCACCACTTCGGCACTGGGCCCCATTATGAATCCCTTTTTTCCCCTTGTCAACGAACTGGGGCGCAAGTAAAATTTAGAGATTCTTATAGTTGGTTCATCTATTCATCTTAGACGTTTTCATAATTTTCTCATGCCAAATTCGTCATCGCAGCTCCCTTCGCCCGAATACCAAGAAAATTGGATTGGCGCTTTTTTCGATGTTGACAACACCTTAATTCCCGGCCTCTCAATTGAAGTGCTGTTTTTTCGGCATTTATGGAAATTAGGCGTGATTGGGTTTCAGCAGATGCGAGAGAGTATCTGGTTTTTGACGCAACGCATCCCTCCAGTCTCGCTGAGTCCGCTCCGTCGTCATAAACTCTATTTAGTCGGACAACAACCTGGGTTTATCGAGCCGCTGGCTGATGAGTTTGTCCGCAACGAAGTGTGCGCGAAACTCTCGATTCGCGGGGAGGGTATACTCTCTCGTCATCAACAGGCTGGGCACCATGTTGCATTAATTAGCGGATCACCGGATTTTCTTGTCAAACCGCTCGCAGATGTCTTGGGTGTCTCTATCGTCCAAGCTGCACGACTGCAAACGTCAGAAGGCGGATACACCGGTCGAGTCTACGCCCCACTTCCGTATGGCGAGGGCAAACGGCGCATCATCGAAGATCTCGCCGCCCTGTATCATTTAGACCTGACGCGAAGCTATGCATACGGAGATAGTCCAGGGGATTATCAAGCCTTAAAAGTAGTGGGAAATCCCATTGTGGTAAACCCCATTCGCGGCATGACGCGCCGAGCCAAAGAACAAGGCTGGCCGGTGACCGAATGGGTATAGGCCATGACTCGTTTCTCGTGAAAAAACGCCTGAAAACCCGTCTCAATAGATACGAAGTCCCTTTTCCTTTAAGGTCTAAAACAAATACGTATCGAGAAATCTGTGCTAATATTGAATGTGCGGGATCATCGGCATGTCGTGTATAGGGCCCTGCCATTAACTCCAACGATCTTCTAACCCAAGTGCCCATGGATTTGACGAATCGTCACCTTCAAGTCACCGAAATTTTTCATAGTATTCAGGGTGAATCATCATTTGCCGGACATCCATGCGTGTTTGTCCGACTCACCGGCTGCCCCTTGCGATGTACGTGGTGCGACACAGACTATGCATTTCATGGCGGAGAGCGTCTGACGTTCGAAACGATTCTCAATCAGGTACGCGCGTACAACTGTCGGTTAGTCGAAGTGACAGGCGGGGAACCCCTGAGCCAAGCGGCGACCACAGAGCTCATTTCCATGTTGTGCGATCAAGGATTTGACGTCTTGCTCGAGACTAGTGGAGCCATTGACACCACACCGGTCGATCCACGTACCCATGTGATTCTCGATGTAAAATGTCCCGGCAGCGGGATGGTTGATCGAATGGACTGGACCAACCTTGACCGGTTATCGAAGAAGGATGAAGCCAAATTCGTGATCAAAGACCGTCAGGATTATGAATGGGCCAAAGACGTGTTAGCGCAATATGGGTTGATTGATCGATGCCCAATCTTATTCAGCCCCGTGTTTGGTGAACTCGACCTTCAACCAATCGCTGAATGGATTCTTGAGGATCAATTGCCTGTTCGCTTTCAAGTTCAACTCCATAAATTCATTTGGGCCCCGGACATGCGCGGCGTGTAATCGCAGAGCGGGGAAAATTCCACTACTCACTTTTCACTTTTTACTGTGCGCAAGAGGACTGCATGAATACTACTGTAAAGCAAGGAACACTGACAGGGACCCCAACTGAAGTGCTGGTCATTCCAGGATATGAAGGAGAGAGTGCTCTCAATAAGGCCATCCACCCTTTGGATCGAAATCTAGGCGGCCAATTAGCTGAATTGCGGAAAAGTGGAGAGTTCCAAGGGAAACTCAACCAATGCGTTTTGCTCCATACACGCGGCGCGGTACCTGCCAAACGTCTGCTCCTCGTGGGTCTCGGAAAACGTGAAGAGCTGACATTAGATCGTGTGCGACAAGCCATGGGCACCGTGGCCAAACGTGTCTGTCAGGCCGAAGTACGGTCGTTCTCGACCACGATTCTTGGACTCGACCAACCAGGACTATCGCCTGATGACCTCGCTCAAGCCATGGTCGATGGTGTGATTTTAGGGGATTACCGTTTTTCAACGTACCGAACGGATTCCTCTAACAATAATAAACCCTTGAATAGCATGACTATATTAGTCGATAAGCCGTCCTTACTCGCCAACGTGAAACTCGGTATTCAACGAGGCACGGCCACAGGCGAGGCAACCTGTTTTGCGCGAGATCTATGCAACCACCCTGCCAATGTCATGACGCCCTCTCGCGTCGTGGAAGAAGCGAAGAAAATTTCTAAGGAAAAGAAGGTTCGGTTAACCGTCCTCCATCCGGCCAAAATGAAGCAACTTGGGATGGGAGGCGTATTGGGAGTGGGACAAGCCAGTCAACATCCTCCACAATTCATTATCTTGGAGTACCAAGGCGGGAAGAAGGGTGAAAAACCTATCGTGTTTGTTGGAAAAACAGTCACCTTTGATTCCGGAGGTATTTCGCTGAAATCCGCGGAAAATATGGACCACATGAAAGCCGACATGACCGGGGGTGCAGAAGTCTTGGCGACGGTTCGTGCCGCTTCCCGTTTGCGCTTACCGCTAAATATTGTTGGACTCCTGCCCGTTGCTGAAAATATGCCGGGAGGGAAAGCCACAAAACCCGGTGATATTCTCACGATGCTGTCAGGGAAAACTGTCGAAGTGCTCAACACTGATGCCGAAGGCCGATTAATTCTCGCCGACGGCTTGGCTTACGCCAGCCGCTTCAAACCTGCCTGCATCATTGACATTGCCACGCTCACTGGTGCCTGCATCGTCGCACTCGGACAATTTGCCATTGGCATGTTGGGGAACGATGAGAAACTCAAAGACCGGGTTAAACAGGCTGGGGAATGTTCGGGAGAACGCGTGTGGGAAATGCCACTCTGGGATGAATATTTTGAGCAATTAAAAAGTGATGTCGCCGATATGCGAAATATCGGAGGCCGTGGAGGAGGTATGATCACGGCAGCCATGTTCCTCAAGCAATTCGTTGGAAAATTCCCATGGGTTCACATTGATATCGCCAGTACCGACTGGAGTGCAACCGACCGTCCCTGCATTAGTAAAGGACCGACAGCCATTGGGACCAGACTCCTTATTCAATTTCTCTTGAATACCACGAAGAAGTCTCATACATGACTAAATCCGCCATGACGCTTCGTGAAAAAGTCGGTCAACTGTTCATGATCGGTTTTGATGGAACGGAGTTGTCTCCAGAATTGATCTCTTGGATACAAGACTATCAACCTGGAGGCATCATCTTGTTCTCACGCAATTTAGTCGATGCCAATCAAATTGCGCACTTGACCAACGCATTGCAGGAACTTGCAGGCTCTTCCCCCCTTCTGATGGCCATCGACCAAGAAGGAGGGAAAGTCTCTCGCTTGCCGCAGGAGTTTACGATCTTCCCGCCTGCAGCAACTGTGGCTGCCTGCGGATCGCCTGACTATGCCTACCAAACGGCAGCCGTCACAGCTCAAGAGTTACGCGCAGTCGGGTTCAATATGAACATGGCTCCTGTCTTAGATGTGAACACGAATCCGTTGAATCCCATTATTGGAGATCGGGCATTTAGTGGAGATCCGGAGCAAGTCTGTCTATTAGGGAACGCGACGATCTCCGGCCTTCATGATCATGGGATTATTGCCTGTGGCAAACATTTTCCTGGACATGGCGAATCGACAAAAGATTCCCACAAGGAATTGCCAATCGTCACGCTCTCCAAGGAACGGTTGGAACAGATCGAACTACATCCGTTTCGCTCAGCCATCACGCATGGTCTCATGACCATGATGAGTGCGCATATTCATTTTCCCGCATTAGATGACTCCGTTCCAGCAACCCTTTCCCACAAAGTCATGACAACATTGCTTCGTGACGAAATTGGGTTTTCTGGTGTGATGTTAAGTGATGACCTTGAAATGAATGCCATTGCTGAACACATGTCCATGGGTGAGGCAGCCATACAATCCATTCAAGCCGGCATTGATCTCATCCTCATTTGCCATCAACAAACTCGTCAGGCCGAAGCCATTGAGGCGATCGAAAAGGCCATTCAAAAAGGCACGATTTCCGAAAGTCGGCTGGATATGAGCCTCGCTCGGATATCTGCACTGAAACAACGTTTCCTTGTTCCCTATACGCCTGTGGATTACCATTCGATAGCTCACGTTGTTGGTTCGTCATCACATCGAAGCCTTCTT